>JAWXBF010000240.1:0-16870 GCA_034439895.1 Deltaproteobacteria bacterium | reverse complement strand
GGGTGGGGTCCGCCATTCAAGTGTACGGCGAATATTGTCGGTTGGTGGACAGGTTGCAGGTTGCGGAGATCGAGGTGCGCCATGGGTGCGCGCCGTGTACGGATCTGGCGCTGTGTGAGTGACCGCTGCGGAAGCCCCGATTCGCCGATTACCGCACGCGCAGCGTCGGTGTCAACGTCACCGTTTTGCCGCGCCGACTGTTTGTCTTCATACGCTTGCATAACAACTCGGCCGCAGCAGTTCCCATCTCCGCCCCCGGTTGCCGAATCGACGACACCGTTGTGGGAAAGGCATCGACCCATTCGTTGTCATCCGACACAACAATGTCCATCGTATCCACGCACCCTGCGGCACGCGCCGCTTTCACCACGCCCACCATCGCGGGATAACCCGCTGCGAAAATTGCGGTTGGCGCCTGCGCACCGCGCTCGAACCATTCGGATGCAATTTTTTCTGCCGATGCCGTCGAATCGTCGCACACACCGATCAGTTTCTGAGGTGCTTTAAGCCCGTGCTTGAGCAGCGTCGCCTGCCATCCCACGATGCGTTCGGCACTCACGCTCAGCTTGCGCGGCCCCACGATCAAACCGATCCGTTGATGCCCACGCTTGATGAGGTGTTCCACGCCCAGACAAACCCCGCGCACGTTGTCCGCCACCACGCAGTCGGTCGCAAATGACGGTTGATGCGCGATACACACAATGGGCTTGCTGCCGCCCGCGAGAGCCTGCAGCACATCGTCACCATCGACCGCCGGAAAAACCAAATACCCGTCCACCTGTTTGGCGGAGAAGAGCTTCAGGTACCGTGCTTGCGCCTCAGGATCGTTGTGGCTACAGCCGAGGATGAGCGAGTACCCGTCCTTGCGGAGCGAAGCCTCGACCGCGTCCACAACCTGCGAGAAAAACGGATTGCGAAGGTCTGGAATCAACATGCCCACCGTGTTGGTCCGGCGCATTTGCAGGCTGCGTGCAACTTCGTTGACCGTGTAGTTCAACGCGCGCACCGCCTCCTGTACGCGTTCGGTTAATTCCGGGCTCACGTAGGCCGTGCGGTTGATGACGGAGGAAACGGTGTAGGTCGAAACACCCGCCCGTTTCGCCACGTCGTAGATCGTCGCCATGGCGTGCAGGATAATCGATGAGCGCCTGATATGCTGGATTCTGAATGACACCCGAAGAAAACGTTGCGCTTGCCCCGCACACGACCCTCGAACTCGGGGGAAGGGCGCGCTACTGGGTGACGGCGAAAAGCGAGTCGGAGCTGCTGTCTGCACTCGACTGGGCGGCGGCGCGCGGACTTCCACTGCTGTTGCTTGGTGGTGGCTCGAACGTGGTTATCGCCGATGCAGGTTTTGATGGCATTGTGATTCATGTGCAGACCCGCGGTCTTGACGTGGTCGAATTGGACCGCGACGTTCTGTTCACGGTTGCCGCAGGTGAGCCATGGGACGCGGTGGTTGCGGTCGCTTCGGCACGCGGCGTCTGGGGTGTCGAGTGCCTTTCCGGGATTCCCGGCTTGACCGGGGCGACGCCGATTCAAAACGTCGGTGCTTATGGACAGGAAGTCAGCGATACCCTGGAGCAGGTCCGCGTGTTCGATCGTGCCCGCAAGGCGATCACCATTCTGGACAACGCCGGGTGCGCATTTGCCTACCGAGACAGCCGGTTCAAGCGAGAGCCTGATCGGTTTGTGGTGCTACATGCCGTGTTTCGATTGGCACGTACACGCGCTGACACAGCCGCCGTGTACCCGGAGTTGGCCCGTCGTTTGTCCGAATTGGGTATCGAGGCGGATACCCCGCAGGTGTATCGCGATGTTGTGTTGCAGTTGCGGCGCGGCAAGTCGATGGTGATCCTTCCGGAGGATGAGAACCGACGCAGCGTCGGCTCATTTTTCATGAACCCCGTGGTCTCGGTCCTGCAGGCCGATGCGGTGGTGCAGCGAGCGCTGGCGGCGGGCATCGTTTCGCACCCTTCGCAGGTTCCGCAATACCCGGCGGGTGATGGTCGACGAAAACTCGCAGCAGGCTGGTTGATCGAGAAAAGCGGATTGGGCAAAGGCTTCCGCATGGGGCCAGTCGGAATCTCCACCTGCCACGCCCTGGCACTTGTTCATCACGGGGGTGGGACCACCGCGGAACTTCTCGCACTCGGGCGTAGGGTTCGCGACGAGGTTGCCGCGGTATTCGGTGTGACGCTTGCGCCGGAGCCGAATCTTGTCGGCGTGTCGCTGTAGCGCTACTTGCTGTTTTGGGGCGCGAACTGCCGTGCCTTGAGTGGGATACGAAACGCAAGAGCCGCAGACTGAGGTCCGAAATCCGTCGCACGTGCGAGTCTCAACAGGCAATCGCCGAGGGGGGTCTTCCCGATTGAGGCGGGATCGGTGTGCACCTCGCGAACCTTTCCGGAGGTTTCGAGCTGGAACTGTACTGCGATTTCCGGGTGACCCTCAAGTGCCGGGGCATGGCTTTCAAAGCATCGCTCGATCGCGATTTGATGTTTGCGAAAGCTGCGTGTCAAAGCAGTGGGATCGGGCTCACCGGGTGGCCGAGCCCGGGGCTTCCGGAACGCAGCGACCGTTGCCGGTTCGGGCATGGGAGCCTTGTTGAGAGCTGTGGCAACTGGCACTGGATCCGCAAGAGGTTCAGGATAACGTGGCGCGGGATCGGGCTCCGGATTGCGCTGAACCACCACCACCGGTGGCCCCGAAGGTTTGTCATTGCCGAAACCCATGACGGAGGCTATCGCAAGTCCGACGCCAACCAAACTCACCGTGGCGGCCCCACCCAGTAAAAGGTTGCGCATGTTGCGACTTCGCCGCCGCGCTCGGGAACGTTCTCGAATCATCGAGATGTGCGTTCCTGCGGAGGTGGCCTCCGCCTCGGTCACATTGGTTTGCCCCATCGCTCGCAGTTCGGACGTGCTGGGTGCGCGCCAGGCGGCATCAAGCACAGGCAAGGCTTCGAGGCCGAGTTTTTTTGGCATTTCACCCAGAAAGTCGCGTTGAATATCGGCCGCAAGCCGAAGCTGGGCGGCCTCGTCCGTCAACCTTCGACACGAACGCAGACCTTCGGCAAACTCGGCAGCAGTTTGGTATCGATCCTCGGGGTTTTTCGCGAGCGCCCGATTGATGACGTGATCGAGCTCTTTTTTGACGTCGGTCCGCACCATGCTGATTGGCGGTGGCTCCAGGTCCGTGATGCGCTTCATGGTCTGCGCAGAATTCTCGCCCTCGAAAGGGTTGAACCCGGACAACATTTTGTACGCGACGACTCCGGCTGAAAAAATGTCGGCCTGGGCTGTTGCGTCTTGGCCCTTGAAAACTTCGGGTGGTGTGTAGGCGGCTTTGCCCTTGAACTCGCCCGAGCGGGTTCGGTATTCGCCGCCGTCGTCTTGGAAACGGGCAATGCCGAAGTCGAGTAGCTTCACGTGACCATCGGTGTCGAGCAGGATGTTGCCCGGTGAGATGTCACGGTGGACAATATGCAGTTCGCGCCCGTCCGGTCGCTTGAACGTGTGCGCGTAGTGCAAGGCTTCAAGCACCTTGATCATCGTAGAAATGACCACGTCACCCGCCATCAAGCCACCGGTCTCGCGCAAGTACCGATGCCACAACCCCATGTCGTATCCGCGAACGAATTCGAGCACCATGAGATAAGCGCTGTCTTCTTCACCGAAATCGAGAATGCTGACGATGCCCTGGTGTTGCAGTTCAGAAAGGATACGAGCTTCGCGCACAAACAATCCCGCCATGCGTGGATTCGCGATCAGGTGCGGCAGTATTCGTTTGACGACGACCGGCCGAGAGAATCCCGCGGCGCCTTCGGTGCGTCCCAGGTAAACCACGCCCATGCCACCGTGAGCCAGCACACGCACAACCCGGTACCTTCCGAGTACAAGATTGCCGATGGTTCGGTCAACCGGTTGTCCGATCATCGCGTCCTCCTCGTGCGGCGAACGTAGAAATGTACGCCGCGTTCTTCGTGTTCGAATCGAATGGCCAGTGCGGGATGTTTGGCCGCCACGTCAACGTTGCCGCTGAACCGCTGGTTGTCATCAAGTGTGAGCTTGGTTCCTTCGGCCGTGACCAGCCATCCGGGTAGAGCAACGCCCGAAACCGCAATTGACGCGCCAGCGTTAAAGTCCTGGTTCTTTGGCAATTTCACGACCGCCGTCGGGGCGGCGTTGTCGAAGCGAATCTTGATGGTCGTTGCGTTTGAACGGGTTGCTCCGTCGGCGGTCTCATATTTCACGATGTGGTCACCTTCTGCCAGGCTTCCGGTTTTAAGTTCCATCTTGTTTAGCGCCGCAGTGAAGGTTTTGGTCTTGCCGTTGCTCTCAACCGTGATGCGGTACCCACGCGCCTTGGGCGCATCCGGCCAGCTCAGTCGAACCGCTGGCAGGAGATTTTGGTACATGATGGTGTACTTCCTGCCATCGGTATCCACGAAGTTCGTCGGCGCACTTCGAGGCAGCGTTGCAATGCCCTCGTCGCGCAAGATTTGTATCACGCCGCTGGCGGCGGCTCTTCGGTCAAAACCGTCATCTTTTTTGCAGCGGATGTCGTAGCCGTGTCGGCCGCGTTGCAGGACCGCGATCGCGCGTTCCGCGTTGCCACTGGCGGCGCTGATGCGATGCTGACCAAGCTCGATTCGGCCTCCATTGGGGCAAACCTTTTCGACTTGAATCTCTACCGCCGTGGGTGGGGAGGGATCGTGTACGACAATGCTTTCACCCGGGTTGATTGAAAGGTCAGCGATGCCTGGACCACGACCGTGGATTTCAATGGTGCCGTCGCTCGCGAGCACAAGCTGTTCGCCAGCCCGTATGCGCTCGCTGCCGTCGTCACTCGTCACATCGGCAACGCCTGCACGAACCGAAAGATCAGATACGCCATTTTTTCCAACAGACAGGCTGCCTGCTCCCTGGCTATCTCCGTCGCTGCGTATGGTGATCGAACCGCCCGGGACCTGGATGACAACATCTCGGGTCGACCGTTCGACGACTACCTGTCCCGAACGAGCCTCGACAAGCGACTTCGAGCCGCCGACGACGAACTCACCTGCTCCTTGAAGTGCAACGACCTCGTTTCCCCGTGTTACTGTTGCTGACCCGGCCCGCGGGATTCGCAATTCGGTTCCGTCTGCAACACGAAGCTTTCCTTTGGGAGCGTCGGCCCAATCGGATTCGCCTGGCTGACGGTAGGACGAGGGTTTTCCTGAAAGGTCGAGTACAAGTTGCAGATCGGAGACCGGCGCGGTCGGCTCGGGTTCCTGGGGCAAAACCGCAACCGGCGCAGTGGCGGTTGGCAGAATGGTCGCCGTGGCGATGTCGATGGCGATCTTCTGGCCGGCTGTAACCTTGGCGTCTTCGCTTCCGACCCGGAACGTCGCGTTTCCCATCATGACTTCGTACTGCATGATGTTGCCGGCGATTCCGATGCGCACGGTGCTGCCCCGTTCAATCGACGCAAGACCGACGCTCGAGCGCAGGGTGACGTTGCCTTCGGCCGCCATCAGAGACACGTTTCCGATCTCGACACCCAGGTTTTCCTCGTCGGGGGCGCTTTCCAAAAACCGCATCACCGTTTCAGCTTCGACCTGCAGGCGCGCCTTCGACTTCAACTTCAAGGTTGCGCCCGATTGTTTTCCCGTGCGGATCGCATCACCCATGGAGAATTTCTCGCCCGAGTTGGCCGCGAACCATTTGCCCAGTTTTTCGGAGTGATCGCGCTCCACGATTCCATTCGACTCGATTAGCTCGGCGACGTGTTTACCCGAGCATCCAAACGCAAACACCGCCGTACTGAGAATAACGACGCGAAGCGCTTGACGTGCTTCGGTCACGGATTCCTCCGCCGCAAGTCGATGTTGAGGACCGTCACGCCGTCGTCTTCAACCTTCAAACTACGGTATTGCGATTCGTAGCCACTGGCACGAACCTTGATTTTGTACTTGCCCGGGGGAACGTCGACCTTGAAGGTGCCGTCCGTTTCAGTCTGGAACGTGGTCCCCAGCGGTTCGACCTCGATCTCCGCCCGAACCGGCGTGCCGCCAAACGATCGGATGAGACCGCGCATTTGACCCGCAGGGGTCTTGTCCTGCAAAGCCGCTTCAAGCTGGACGATTTCGTTGGCGGAAACGGTGCGCTTCAGCTCGAAGGGACGGAAGCCGTTGGCTTGTACGCGCACCGTGAGTTCGCCCACCGGAAGTTTCTGGGCAGAGATCCGACCGTTGGCGTCGGTCGGAAGCGATGTGTTCTCGCTGTTGATGCTGATGTCAACCTGAACGCCCGCCTGTGACCGTCCGCCGCCGAGAACAACAACCTCGAGATCAAACGTCCTCTGATGTGCCGGGGTTACGAGTGGCTCATCGGGTTTCGGTGGTGCCTTGACGACGATGACGGGATCCGTCGGATTAACGCGCCCCGATCCGGTCGCGGGAGCGGTGCCAAACGCGTAGGCCAGACCAACTGTGCCAATGAAACGGGGTTCGATCGGAACAAGTGGATCGTTGGCGCCGACGGAGGGTCGACTGCTCGGGCTGTAAGTTGCAAGTGCAAGCAATTGCCATCTCGTTCCCAGATGATGACGAATGCCAGCAGCGACGCGTAAGGGCGATTGCGCGGCCGTTGGTGCCTTGCTCCCGACGAGCAGGTCGGCGCTTGCGTCAACAAGGTATTCGGTCGCGCCATCTGAAACGATCGCGCCAAGGCCGAACAAGACCGCATTGGAATCGCTCAACCCGAGGGCGATGCGATCGCCTGAACGCAAACGGTTGAGATCGGGTTTGGCGTTGGCGCTGTTGTCGAAACGGTAGCCGAATTGCGAGGCAACCACCACGTTGTCGGTGACCGCATAGGCAAGCAGTCCACGCGAGTCGACCGTCGCAGCGTCGAAGGCCAGCGATGGGGCGGTACGGCCGGGGATGGCCGCGTCGATTTGCGCGCCAAGCAGGATGCGATTCTCCTCTCCGAATCGGATTCCGTATCGAGCCGAAAGAGTCGGGGCGCCCTCGTAGCCATCGTCGGGGCCCAGTCGGTCGTCGGGATGCGAATCAAATCGTCCGCTCAATCGAAGCGCCAGAGACAGGTTATTCGTAGCACCATATCCGACGGCGAGAAGGCCGGCCATGCGATGGTGACCCTTGCCTCCACCTGCAATCGATTCGGTGAATCCGTAGCCAGACTGTGCTGCGAATGAAAGCTCACCCGGTGAAAGTCCGTCGGCAAGCGCTACGTCGACGATTCCTGGCAATGCATTGCGATCGACGCCGTTGCGATGGTCGCCCATGGTAGGCCGATCGGCGTTCTTAGCTTCGACGGATGCACTCAGATCGGCCGGCTGCGCGCTGACGTGGCCCGTCGTCGGTCCCGCAAGCATCAGCATCGGCAACGCAAGGCGCAGGACCCCGCTTTTGCGCAATGTTCGCGCAGACCTGTACCGGATGTCGTGGGAACGGAAACTCATCGAATGAGACCAGAAGCCCGGCGCTTGCCAGGATGAGATGAATTTCGGCAGTTATTTCGCTGGACTTGAAGCGATTTGCGATCAGGAGATGGCATCAATTCCAGAACGCCATGTGGGTCTTCGCCCACCCCGATGCGAGTCCGCTCAATCCTCGAAAACGACGCGGTTCTTGCCCTGGTGCTTCGCGACGTAAAGTCGAGCATCGGCAACTTCGATGAGCTGTTCCATGGTCATCGTTGCGTTGAGACAGGACACGCCGATGCTTACGGTGGCTCGAAGTCCGTTCGATTTCGTCGCCGCCACGGCCTGCCGCAGCCGCTCGGCTAGCAGGACGGCTCCGCTCATCGACGTTTCCCGTGCAATAACCGCAAATTCTTCACCTCCATAGCGGAAGGCGAGATCTTCGGTGCGGACACCATTTTTGATCGAGGTCGCGATCGATCGCAGCAGCCCATCGCCCACGACGTGGCCGAAATTGTCGTTAACCTTCTTGAAGTTATCAATGTCGAAGATCATGAAGGCGAGGTCCCGGCTGTGTCGGCGAGACGCTGCAAATTCCGCAGCCAAACGCTCATCGAAGCATCTCCGGTTGAAAAGGCCCGTCAACGAATCTCGGAGGGCCGCTGCCATGACGCGTTCGAGGTGGGTGGCCTCAAGCGGATCCATCAGCCGGAACTTCACGATGGTGGTGGTTCCGATGCGGACCACGTCGTTGTCTTTAAGGGGGTGCGAGGTGATGCGGCGTTCACCGACGAAGGTCCCGTTGGTACTACCCAGATCTTGAACGAAGAATTCGCCTTCTTGCTCGAAAATCCGGGTGTGCTGGCGGGAAACCCCGCTGTCAGTGAGACGAAGACCGCAATCGGGACCGCGCCCGATGATGGCGTCCGTCCCTTGTGCGAGGGTCAGGGCCTGTCCTTCTTCAGGGCCAGCGAGAACCGTGATGCAGGGGATCCGCCCGGATGAGATGGGCAGCGGTGTGGAGGTCTGCGTCGTCTCCTCCGCGAACACCGGCAGGGTCAACTCGGAGTCCTCCGGTATCGGGTATGCGGGCGCCCCCGACTCGAAGGCCGGCATCGACTCGGAGGTCGGTCGATGTCCCAAACCCTGTCGGGAAAGTTGGTCGGGTTTGTTTCGAGAATCGCTCATGAAAGCGGGGAGGTGCTGTAAGAGTGATTCGGCAATATTCGCAAGGGCTTGAGCCATGGTGCGTCGAACTTGGTTGGAATGAATTTTTTTTGAGTTCCTCCGATACCTACTTAATGGGTCTCACGTTGGTCCGGCGGGTTCCTTTGTTCTTTGTTGCCCTGGGTATCGTTTCGGCGTCTCGCCCGGCGCAAGCCCAGATCAAGCCGCGCTTCGTGGTCATCTTCGATACGTCCGGCTCGATGGTCAGACGAACTCAAGATGAACTCAGCATGCGCGGCGATGGTTCTCAACGCCATCCTGGATGTGACTACGACAACAACGGCCTCTACGATGACAGCCGAATCTATCAGGCGAAACGGGCGTTGAGTGACACCGTTGCGGCTTTCGGCGGCGCCGAATTTGCGCTTGCTCGCTACAAATCGACAGACGGTGGACAGGTCTGCAACCAGGACAGCGATTGCACAGGTCTGTCGACAAGCCCGGCTGGTACTTGGGCGTGTGTCGATTCGCCGTGGATTCCATTAACGACGAAATACTGTACGTTCCAGGTTCCAAACTACAACAACTACTACGGCTACCGGGAATGTAACGCCAACGGCACGTTTCCCTCCAACAGTCGTTGTTTCCAACAAACCTGCAACCCCGCGACGGATCCGTTTTGCAGCGCGGCGTGCGCGGACACTTCTGATCTCTTCGTTGCGGGATTGAGGTGCGACAACAGGACGTGCGTTTATCCGGCCTGCAAGGGTAGCGACGTGGTGGTACCGTTCCCCAGCAATGGTGGGTCCAACTACGACGATCTGTTGAGTTGGATGGACGGTGTCGAAACCTTTCCAGTTGGGACCAATAAGGAACTTCGCGGCGATGGTTATACACCGATTGGTTCGTCGATTGATGCCGTTCGAGAATGGTTGACCACTGCGGGAAGTTCGGTGGGAGCAGGGTCCGGCGCCACCACGACTGACGCACAGGTTTCGTGTCGCGACTACAACGTCATTCTACTTACGGACGGAGAAGAAACCTGTGGGAGCAACGGCGCCAATGCAGCCGAGATCCTCTATCACCCTTGTACCAACGGTGGCGTTTGGGATTCGAGCCAAAATCGCTGCGAAATAAACGGTAGTACGGTAGGAACTGCTCAGGGCGGCAAGCGCGTCAAAACCTACGTCATTGCCTTCGCGGTCTCGAACGCCACATCGCTCGACGCGGTTGCAGTAGAGGGCGGGACGGGCGTGGCGCTGCGTGCAACCAATCGCGCCGAGTTGACCGCTCGGCTCGGCGACATCATCGCCTCGTCGATCCCAGTACCCAGGTGTGACTGCGATTCAACCTGCGACAACGAATCGTCCGCATTCCCCCAAAAGGGACAAATGTGCACCGTGGGAGTTGGTCGTTGCAAACGGATCGGGACCTTTCACTGCAACGGTGCGGGCGATGGTGTTGAATGCCGAGTGACGGGCTCTGGCTCGATGATGGGTCTGTGCGGCGGTTCGATTCAGAACCCCGGCACGGGGGTGCTCGAGATCTGTGGCAATGCGGGCAGCTGTGCCCCGGGCTTGACCCCTGAAGAATGCGCCGACGATGACTGCGACGGCGAGATCGACGAGGGTCTGTCGTGCAGCTGCGTCCCGGAGATCTGCGACAACCTCGACAACGACTGTAACGGGACGATCGACGACGTTCCAAGCGTGACGTGTGGACTTGACGTCGGTGAGTGTTCTGCGGGCACAACGGCTTGTATCTCCAACGGCATGGGCGGCAAGGTCACACAGTGTCAGGGCGGTCTCGGTCCATCGAGCGAAGTGTGTGACGGAAAAGACAACGATTGTGATGGCGTCACCGACGGCTTCGGTCGCTCTTGCTATCCCCTGGCAACCAGCGGCTGCGCTCAAAACGGGAACGCCTGGACCTGCCAGGGCATTTGCCAGACCGGTTTGCAGATTTGTGCGGTCAACGGCGGCACCAACAACATGTTCGGTGCCTGCGGTGGCTCGATCACGCCACGCTCCGAAGTACCCTGCGACAGTCTAGACAACGACTGCGATGGCCAAACCGACGAAGGTTTTGGCATCGGCAACAATTGCGGCCCGGGCGTCTCCGGTGTCGGCGAATGTACGCCGGGCGTGTTTGCCTGTTCAGCCGGTGCCGTGATCTGTCAAGGCGGAAAGGGACCAGAGAACGAGCAGTGCGATTCGTTGGACAATGATTGCGATGGTATGACCGACGAGACGGGTGGACAGTGCGGTTCTACCCTCGGGGTTTGTCAGGCAGGCACCTACCGCTGTCAGGGCACGACGCTCATTTGTGACCAACCCAGTGGGCCAAGGGCTGAAACCTGCAACTCGGCCGACGACGATTGCGATGGAACGATAGACAACAACCTGGTCGAGTCGGATTTGGCAAGCCCCACCGCATGTTCAAGCGTGGTGGGCATCTGTAGACCCGGCATCTGGTCGTGCGTGAGTGGAACCAAGATTTGTCTTGGCGGTCTCACGTCACAGTCCGAGGTTTGCAACAACCTCGACGACGACTGCGACGGTTGCGTTGACTGCGACCCAGCGTGTTTGGCGGGCCTCGGCAAGACCTGTCCCATCGCTGGCGCCGGTCAAATGTGTGGCATTTCGGTCGGAGAGTGCCGTCCGGGCAGCTTGTTGTGCGTGGGTGGTTCGATTGACTGTTTCGGTGGGCGCGTGCCCCAAAGCGAATCGTGCGACGGAAAAGACAACGACTGCAACGGTTTCACGGATGAGAACGATCCAAACCTGGGCACGATGTGCTACCCGCTGAATACAGCAGGATGCAACGCTGCCTCGGGAGTCTGCGTCGGCGAATGTAAAGTCGGAGCGTCGATCTGCGAGGCCAACAACCTGGGCGGCGCCTCGCTTGGTTGTGTGAGTCCCGTGACGCCGAAGGCAGAGTCATGCGACGCCAAGGACAACGACTGCGACGGCCAAACCGATGAGGACTTCGATGTGGGCGTGATGTGCGACAATGGCGCTCCGAATGCAGCCTGTCTCGTGACGGGAACCAAGATCTGCAACGGCCTCGGCAATGGGACGACCTGCTCGGTGCCACCGCCTCAACTTCGACCCGAGGTGTGTGACGGCCAGGATAACGATTGCGACGGCATGGCGGACAACGCGCCGGTGATGGGCGCGGGCGATCTCTGCGGCAGCAATGTCGGGGAATGCAGAACGGGTCTTACCCAGTGCGTGAATGCAAAGCTTGAATGCAGCGGCAACACCCCAACCATCGAAATCTGCGATGGTAAGGACAACGACTGTGACGGCGAAGTCGACGATGGCCTCACGCCGCCGGCCGAGTCGTGTCCTCCAATTGACCTGGTTTCGGGATCACCGGTTCAGGGCGAATGTCGTCCCGGCAAATTTGTCTGCACCCGCAACGGCTGGATTTGCCGGAACTCCGTCGGACCGCAACCCGAGATCTGTGATGGAAAAGACAACGATTGCGACGGAACTGCCGACACGCCGGTCGAGTGTCCCGGTGGCTCCATGTGTGAGCAGGGCGAATGCGTCCCGCGCTGTCAGGATAGCGAATTCCCATGTCCTGCGGATCGTCTTTGCAAGAATGGGTTCTGCGTCAAAAGCAAGTGCGTCAACGTCGATTGCCAACCGGGCTTCTACTGCAACGAAGACGGGACGTGTAGAGACCGATGTGAAGGTGTCACTTGCGCAACGGGTGCATCATGCGTTGACGGTAGCTGTGCCGACTGTACCTCGCTTGGGTGCGGCGACGGCAAGATATGCCACAACAGCGCGTGCATCATCAATCCTTGTGCCACGGTTATTTGCGAAGCCGGCCAATTCTGTCGCGAGGGCGGCTGTATCAAGTCGTGCTCATCGGTGAGCTGTGAGACTGGCCAACGCTGCCGAGACGGTCAGTGCGTGTCGGATGTCTGCGCCACCAAGACCTGTCAGAATGGACAATATTGCAGCTCGGCCACGGGCGAATGCACGACCAGCCAATGTCCGATCATTGCCTGTATGCCCGGCTTTGTCTGCGTTGAAGCAACGACGGCGGGTCCCGCTTGTATTCCAGATCCCTGCAACCTGATTCGCTGCCAGGTGGCCGAGGTTTGCAAACTCTCTCCGGACGGCCACGCACAGTGTGTACTGGATGGCTCGACCAACGCACCCGTTGCGAAGAAGGTGTTCATACAGGCCTCGGGTGGCGCGCCCATCGACTGCAGTTGCGCGATTGGTGAAGGACATCGTCCAGAAACCGACACGCGCGGGTTGGGCCTGGTCGTGTTGCTCGGGTGGGGCGTGTTATGGCGGAAGCGTCGCGGGGTTTGTCAGAATGGCGATTCGTCGCGGGGAGGAAAACGCTAGTG
This sequence comes from Deltaproteobacteria bacterium, assembly GCA_034439895.1. Lineage (GTDB taxonomy): Bacteria > Myxococcota_A > Polyangia > Fen-1088 > Fen-1088 > JAWXBF01. Next base: position 3,897 of record JAWXBF010000240.1, on the reverse strand, counting down.
CGTTGCCTTCCTTTGTTGGGTTTGGTCGTGTTCGTTGCGTCCGGTTGTGAAACGCGGGGCTATCCATTGACCTACATCCCGGACGGTGGAAATACCAACCAGGGTGGCGACCGTTTTAACACTGGATTCGGCCAGGCTGGGCGCGGCGGAATCACGGGCTCGCAGGGTGGGGCAGGGGGTCGCATCGACGGCGGTGTGATCTCCATGACCGATGCACGTTGCATGACGGAAGACATTTGCAATGGTCTAGACGACAACTGTGATGGCAAGACGGACGAGGGCTTCAACCTGCAACTGGATCCCGCAAACTGTGGCGTCTGTGGAAAAGTTTGCGCCATCGACCATGCCTTCTCGACCTGTTCGGCGGGCGCCTGTGTGATAACCGATTGTTTGCCCGGGTACATCGACGCGGATGGCAAACTCGAAACCGGTTGCGAATGCTTACGGACCAACGGCGGTGTCGAACTGTGTGACGGCATCGACAATGACTGCGACGGCAAGGCCGACGAGGATTTTGATCTGCTGACCAGTCTCAACCACTGTGGTGGTTGCGGAAACGTGTGCGAGTTTCCGTATGCGGACTCGACCTGCGGCGGCGGCAACTGCTCGATGGGCGTTTGTGATTCCGGCCGGATCGATCTCAATCAAAAGCCGTCCGACGGATGTGAGTACTCGTGCAAACCCACAATTGATCAAACGGAACGGTGCGACGGAATCGATAATGACTGTGACGGTGGAATCGACAACAGTCCGGTAGATGAAGGAGCCGCCTGTGGTCCCAACGTGGTCAACACCGGACGTTGTAAGCGCGGCATCCTGACCTGTACGTCGGGAACGCTGGTTTGCGTCGGAGCGGTTCAGCCCCAACCCGAATTGTGTGACAACCTCGACAACAATTGCGACGGTTCAACAGACGAAGGTTACAACAAGGTTGGCGACGTTCGTTTCTGCGGGGATTGTAATCCTTGTAAGATTCCCAATGCGGCGCCGCGCTGCAATGTGGGCATGTGCGAGATCCAGGGGTGTTCACCCGGTTGGGTCGACCTTGCCAACGGCGTGGCCGATGGGTGTGAGTATGCGTGTACGTTCCGTGGCCTGGATGTTTGCAACAATCAGGATGACGACTGCGACGGAACGACCGACGAGGGGATCAACGTCAACACAGATCCAAACAATTGCGGTGGCTGTGGCCGCGTGTGCAATTCCCCGAATGCCGCCGACATCTGTGACGCGGGCAGTTGTGTGCAGGGCGCATGCGAGGCGAACTTCCACGACAACGATCCCCTGAAGCCTGGCTGTGAGTATTTCTGCGTCGTCAATGGCGCCGAGGCGTGTGACGGAATCGACAACGATTGCAATGGCCAGATCGACGAAGGCATCAACCTCAATACCGATGCCAGCAACTGCGGCGCTTGTGGTCGGAGATGCCAGTTCACGCAGGCAGCCGCGTCTTGCGGTGCGGGCGCATGTTCGATGGGCGCATGCAACGCTGGATTTGTGGATGGCAACAACAATCCCAACGACGGTTGCGAGTACGCTTGCACACCCACCAACGGTGGCCTTGAGATCTGCGACGGCCTCGACAATGATTGCGACAAGCAGATGGACGAAGCCGATCCCCTGTTGGCGACCAACTGTTTTCCGATGGGTGAAACGGGTTGCGATGTCGCGTTGGGGACATGCGCCGGGACATGTCAGTTTGGCAAATATGCCTGCTTCGGTGGACAGCTTGAGTGTCAGTCGGCCACGTTGCCGGGATTCGAGTCTTGCGATAATCTGGACAACGATTGCGACGGCTCGGCCGACGAAGACTTTGACAAGGACAGCGATCCACGGTTCTGCGGAAGCTGCGCAACCTCCTGCGCCTATACCAACGCGATTGCGCTGTGTTCCACCGGCGGCTGTCAGATGGGACCCTGCAAGGCCGGTTACGTGGACCTTGCCAACGGTTCGGCCGACGGCTGTGAATACGCGTGCACGATTACCGGCCCCGAGCTCTGTGACGGCGTCGACAACGATTGCGACGGCAAGACGGATGGGCTGGACAACGACATGATCTCCCCGTCGACGAATTTCTGCCGACAAGGTGGAACCTGCCTCGGGAGCAAACCGGTTTGTCAGCAGCTTGTCGGCATGTCGAAACCGGACTGGGTTTGTGACTACAACTCCGACGTACAAACGACGGCCCCCAATATCATTGTTGGACAAGAATTCTGGTGCGATGGCAAGGACAACGATTGTGACGGTGCAGTCGATGAGCAACACCCAACACTGGGTTCAAGCTGCAATGGTACGGGTCTTGGCAACTGTCCTCGCGTCGGAGCCTTGCGTTGCCAGTCAGACAAGACTTTGACGCCTACGTGTGACGTGACCGGCGTTCCTTTACCCACGGCGCTCAATGAAATATGTGACGCGAAAGATAACGACTGCGACGGGTTAACCGATGAGCCCTGGGATAACCCCACAAACCTGAGTCCACCTGCCTGTACGGGAGCCGGCTGCTTGCCGGGTTGCGCAGGTGCCGCCTGTTTGGGTGTTCGCGACAGCGTGGTTCAGTCCGGCGCCAATACGTGGATGCACCAGTACGAGGCGAGTCGCCCCGACGCCAAAGTCGATGCCCAGGGAATATCCTTCGCGCGCGCCTGTAGTCGAGGTGGTGTCTTGCCGTGGTCCCTCGTCAACTACGACCAGGCGCAGGCCGCCTGTGCTGCGGGTGGCATGCGCCTTTGTCGTACAAATCGTACGAACTGTGCGTCGGTTCCCGCTCTAAGCTCGGACGAATGGGGTGCCGTGTGCGGCGTTGGACAAAATTGTTCCACCAGCGCCGAGTACCCCTACAGCTGCACCTACAGCAGCTCGCAGTGCAACGGCGCCGAAAATGGTGTTGGGGCGGTGTTGGCCACTGGCAACAAGGCGATGTGCACTTCGGGTGATGCCGATTCAATGAGTGGCGGAACGCAGTCTGTCAACGATCTGAGCGGCAACCTTGCCGAATGGACGGAAGATTGTCGGGGCACTCTGGCCGGGACCCCGGCGCGCGAATTGCACACCCTGCGCGGTGGCGCCTACGATTCGGACCACTTTGACGGACTGACGGCCCTGCGCTGCGACTTCATGGGCGTTCTGGTGGCCGAGGACTATTCGCATCCAACCGCGGGATTCCGTTGTTGTTCGAGCTGTCCGCAGGGACAGGCCTATTGCGGCGGTGGCTGTCGCAACCTCGCGAACACCAACAACCATTGCGGAGCCTGCGGCGTCGCGTGCTCGAACGGCAGGACCTGCAGGAACGGTTCGTGCCTGTGAAATTTGAAAACCCGCCAAGCCTTGTGGGCCGGGCGGGTTCTGTCATACGTTTTGGGTCGTCAACTAGGGCAGGACGATATCGATCGAATCGAGGTACAGCGTTCCTTTGAAATCAGCGGGCAACCCACCGAAGAGCAGGCCGTATTCGAACCACCCGAAGGCGGAGATGACGTTGTCCTTGGCGAAAGAGTGTTCCCAGGCTGTCCACGTGTCGGCCGTCGCGTTTGATTGGACTGCCTGCCATGCAACTTCGTTGCCAACGAGAAAGACTTGAGTCCCAAACTGGGATCTGGAAAAGCGATAGTTTCCCTTGATGACCGTTCCGGCAGGAATCTTTCCGTCGAGGATCCCCTTCTTCGCGAGAGCACTGAGTATCGTAAGGTTCGGTGCAACCACCGCAAAGCCGCTTGGCGGGGTGCGCTTGGTGAGTTCATCCGCTGTCGGATCATCGGCCGGTGTCAGCGGATCATCGCCATAGGTCGCACAGACGATCGCGTATTCCGCCTTTGCCGCCACGACATCGATTTCGTATTTGATCGACGAATTTCCAGTCACTTTCTGCTCGGTCGAAACCATCGGCTGACCGATGCCAAG
>JAWXBF010000239.1:0-2648 GCA_034439895.1 Deltaproteobacteria bacterium | reverse complement strand
CCCCCCACGGCGGCCTTTCAAGCGCGGCCTTTCGTCACGGACCACTGGAAATGGTGGGTTCAAACGTCTTCTTGGTGGTGTTTGAAGGCGCCGGCACCGCCGACCTCAACGCGAAACTGGTGCACGATGTGGTTGCGCGGGGCGGACGGAGCGCTTTGTGTGGCGCAAATGGCGCTGGACCCTTTGCGTTGCCGCCTGCGCCTGCGCGGCTGACGCCTGTTCTTGAAATCTTGGTCGCGCAGCTTGTGACCTTGGCGCTTGCGGCACGTTTGGGCCGGGAAGCGGGCAGGTTTTCGCATGCCACCAAGGTCACGTCGGTGCAGTGAGCGGGAATGTGACCTCGAACGGCCGCCGCCACCTCTGGTGTCCGGAATTCCGCGGCGACGTCTTCATGCTGCCTCATGGTAGTTTAGACTGAGCCATCCACCTAACCGTGAACGCGTCTGGATCTCGGTACCACGTAAGACGGCGTCGGGCCGCACCATTGGCTCGCAGGCAACATCCGTTGCCTTGAAGGTTTCGACGGCGACAGCGTGGCGATCAAGATGGTTGACGGCAAAAAGTCGATCATTGTGCCGTTTTACTCTTTTTGCCTTACACTAAAGTAAGGAACAAAGCCGATATGTCGACCGCCACTGTAACCAGTAAGGGCCAGATCACGATTCCTGCCGCGGTCCGTGAAGCCATGCAGATCGGAACGGGGGATCGCATCGACTTCGTTGAGACAGGCCCCGGCCGTTTTGAAGTGGTGGCAGCCAGCAGCGACGTGGCCGAACTCAAGGGCATGTTGGGCAAGGCCAAGCGGTCGGTGTCCATCGACCAAATGAATGAGGCCATCCGCAGCAAGGGCGCGAAGGCCAGGTGAAAGGTATCGACACCAATGTCTTGGTTCGTTACGTCATGCAGGACGACGAGCGACAGTCGGCCCTTGCTACGAAGCTGTTCGAGGGTCTTACCATCCAGGAGCCTGGCTTCATCGCCCTGGTGTCCTTGGTCGAATTTTCCTGGGTGCTGTCGTCCTGCTTCGATCTGAAGCGGGATGACATTGCCGATGCCGTGGAGCAGATTCTGCGGACCAAACAGCTGGTCGTGGAAAGTGCAGAAACGGTTTGGAAGGCCGTGCGAGGCTTCCGCTCTTCGGCGGCAGACCTTGCTGACTGCATCATTGAGCGAACCGCCGCGGCCGCAGGATGCAGTCTCACGTTCACCTTTGACCGCGATGCCGCGCGCACCGCAGGCATGACGTTATTGAAGTAGAAGCCCGAGATCACGGACGACGAAGCCCGGATTCCCAGGCACGCAATCTTGACGTTTTTCGCAGGGGGGCGGCCGGCGAACGCTGACACCGTTGTCGTGTCGCGTCGTTCTTGCAGACGTCTAAGCCCAGGCGCGAGGCACTTTGAGCGCGGCTGTAGTTCCTTAAACAGAAAGCCGAGCTTTGTGGCTCCGTTTTTAAATAGGTAAAGAAGCAACCAGATGGCTGGGGCTTCCACCAGCCATCAACGACCTGTGCCCAAAATCGCAGCTCATATTTTTGCCCGGAGGTCTATTCTCGCGGACGCAACGGCAGGTAAACGTCCGTGATCTGTTCATGCTCACTAACGGCGGGCATTCGCTTGATGTAGTGGAAGTAGATTGGGAAGTCCCGCAGCGCCTCTCCGCTGCCAGGCAACCAATCGACAAAGAGAGCGCGCACGGTGTTGCCGATCAGATCGGTGGATCCTTGGTGGCGGGCCACCGCGCAACGTCCGGCAGGAATGGTCTTCTCGTCCACGCCAAAGGCGTTGCTTGAGACACCGGCGGTCACAGTTCCACAAATATCAAAGCGGAAGTTCTCGGAGGCGATCTTGTCGGGATCGTCGTAAGCGATGCCGTAGGTCTGACTGGTCCGCACTGGCGAATCGCCACACGACTTACGCCATTCGATGAAACGCCCGACAGAGTTCATAAGGGTTGCGGGCGATCCTCGGTGTTCCAGCACGGCTACCTTGGTTTCGGGGAACTCAGCAATCGTGGGGTGCATCGTCTCTTGCTCCATGGGTTGGGGTGTCCTGAATATCTCAGCCCAGCGCGCCCACTGTGGGGCGCGACGGAAATGCGACGGTGATTGGCTCTGGGTTTGGCGAAAGGCGCGCGAGAATGACTCGGGATTGGCGAAGCCGGCTGCGTAGGCAACGTCGATGATTTGCTGATCTGTCTCGAACGCCAACTGCAACGAGGCTCGCTTGAGACGCAGAAGCGCTATCAGTTTTGCGACGGTGACGCCTGTGAACGCACTGAATTGACGGTGGAAGTGGTATTTCGAGAAGCCGGCTACCTCGCTCAGAGATTCCACCGTGAGCTCTTCGTCCAAGTGCGTGCCGATGTAACGCAGGACTTTCTGGATCCGCTTTCGATAGAGGGTGGCGTGGATAGAGCTCATCTGAGAGAAACACTTTGGCTTCGCGGCGCTCCAGTGTCTTGACCCAGCTTGCTTGTCGTTGGCAATCAGAAGGTGAACACCATACAGATGCTTCCTCAGACGCCCCGTGGTGTCCGAACAAAGGCCCTAGCCCGGCGCGCGGCGCCCATCCCAGGAGGGCACCCGGCGGAGCATAGGAAACATAAGAGCGGTACACTGTCGATCACGATACCCTCGGGTCCCGGAT
>JAWXBF010000238.1:0-31386 GCA_034439895.1 Deltaproteobacteria bacterium | reverse complement strand
TGTCGACACTCACGCGGATGTGGGTTGGTGGTCGAGCGGAATCCCTGAATGCATCGTTTCAACAATCGCCCGTTGCAACCGACTACGCCATTCATCGCGGGCGAAGTTTTCTGTCGGCCTTTGTGATCGGAATCGATTTGGATACGACCTCGCATCGCGCGTTTCCGCGACATGGAATGCGTTTGCAGGTCGATCTGCAGAATAGTTTGCCGGTACTGGGATCGTCCTACACGTTTCATCGCACCCATATTAATCTTCGCCGGTATTTTAGAACTGGCGCTAACCATGCGATTGCGCTGCATGGATTCGTGGGCGCGATCATTGGCGACGCGCCCTATTTTGATCAGTTTTTCGTCGGTGATCTAAATCCCCTTTTGCCTGGGCGCATGATGGGTGTTAACACCTCGACGCGTCCGTCACACAATTGGTTGTCGTCGTCGATCAATGAAACGCGCTTCGGAAACTATGCCGGCCGACTGATAGTCGAATATGCGATTCCCTTGTGGCGTGCTTCGGGTTTGCTTTACGCGGGTGACGCTTTCGTATCCTTCGGGGCGTTTTCGCTGGCCCAAATCGCGGATATGCGGTTTCACGGACGAAGCGGCTTGAACGGTATCCCGGTGGATCTGATTGGTGACGCCGGGATCCGTGTCGATACAGCATTCGGCCTGTTTTCACTTTCTGCCGGCAACGCTGTAGGGCGAACACCATTTTGAAGCGGTTACTAACGCAAACGTTAGCCATTGGGCTTGTCTGGGCGCTATGGGTTTCAGTACCGGCCTACGGAAAGCCCCTTCCTGTTAGGAAGACCGGTCTAAATCGTTTCTCCGACAAGTTGCATGTCGACGTCGGATTGCAGGATTTGTTTGCGACAGCACAACGTGAACGCCTCCGGTCGGGTTTCGCGACCCGGGTGTTCATTCGTGTTTCGGTTTTTCCGGATGGTGCGGACCGACCCATTGCAAACAGCTTCCGCCGAAGCGAAATCATCTACGACATCTGGGAAGAGCGCTACCGAGTACATCGTGAAGAAGGCTCGGAATCGAGCGGCGTCATTCGTGATGAACGGTTTTCTGTGTCATCGGAAAAAGACGCTATTCGACTGGCGACCGCTCTTGCAAAATTCGCTGTCGCAGATCTGGCCGCCTTGCGGACCGGTCAACGGTACCAGATTGCTTTTCGGGCGGACCTCAATCCGCTTTCGCAGGAGATGGCGGAGAACGTCCAGCGTTCGCTAACACGGCCGAATCAGAATCAGGAAGACCTCCCGGGCGAGAGTCTGTTCGGTTCGTTCGTCGCAATATTTGTGAGTCCACGTACCGACGATAGCGATCGTGAATTGCGTTTCGTTTCGCAGGTTTTTTGGGAGCCGCGCCGATGAAATTGCGTCTTCCGGGTCGCTTCGAGTTGAAGATCTTGGGCGCAATGCTTTTAGTTGGTGTTCTATCGGCGGGCGCAGGCACCTATGCGCTTCAGTTCTACCTGAAGAACTTCTCAACGGTTCTACTTGAACAGCAACGCGAGGCGGGTGATGCCATGGGGCAAGCGGTGGATGTTTTCCGGGCCTATTTCGACGATCGGAAGGATATCTTTCGAGCGCGGACAGAAGAAATCGCGGAGCGGAGACCCGCTTCGTTGGCTGAACTTGAACGGGTTGAAGGCTTGTTGACAGCTCGGTTGCTGGAGGGAGGCGTAATAGTCGATGCGTGGGAAGCGGACCCGGCCGTGATGGAGCGATCACAGAAATCCCCGCCGTTTTTAGCGGAGATATCGCCCCTTGAAGGGGAGTCTCGTTCTGGAAGAATACTTGAACTGACGTTCGGGATTCCGCGTGAAATGTACGACAGGTTTCTGAGGTTACGCGAATCTATGGATCGAGAACGGGAACTCGATCGCGTACTTGCCGCGGTTGTGCCCAGGGTATTGCGGGAGTACCTGTCGGTGATTGTCATCGTCCTTGTGATTCCGCCTCTGGTTGGATTCTACGTTGCGCGAAAGGCAACCAAGCGTGTGGCGAAACTGCGTGACGCCACGACGTTGGTTGCGGCCGGCGATCTAACGGTTCGAATTCGTCCCGAAGGCAAGGACGAGTTGGACGAGTTGGGTCGTACGTTTGATGCCATGGTGTCTGAGATTGCCGAAGCAAGGTCGCGGCTAGAATACGTTCAGAAGGTGTCCGCCTGGCAGGAAGTCGCGCGGCGGTTGGCACACGAAATTAAAAATCCGCTAACGCCCGTGCAGTTGGCCGTCCAGGAGTTGGTGTCGAAGTATTCCGGAGACGATGATCGATACCGTCGTTTGCTCAACACGGCGAATGAAATTCTCTACGAAGAGATCACGGGGCTGAGACGTCTTGTCGATGATTTCTCTGCTTTCGCAAAACTCTCTCGAGCCGAGCCGGTGGTGATGGATCTGGGTGTACTCGTGGAAGAGTTCGTTCGGCAGCATCCGCAGTTCGAGAAGGTGACTCGGGTTTCAGTCTCTGCAGCGGTGATTTACGCCAAATGCGACAAAGTTCTGTTTCGCCGCGTTCTCGCGAATCTGGTTGAGAATGCCGTGCAGGCTGCGGAAGCCGAAGGTCGCACGCCGCAGATTCTACTGACCGTTGGCGCGTCGGATCAGATTGAACAGGTTCTGGTTTCCGTGGAAGACAATGGCCCTGGCGTTCCGCCTCATGAACGTCAGCGCATTTTCGACCCGTATGTGACGCACAAGGAAGGTGGCACCGGCTTGGGATTGGCGATCGTCAGAAAGATCTTGATCGACCACGGGGGTGATATTCGTGTTGCGGATACACCTTCAACGTTGGGCGGCGCACGGTTCGAGGTGCGTATTCCGGCGGCCTGAGGGTGCAGGTCGCGTTCACGATGAGCGAGAAGTTGGGCGAGCAAATATCATCTGTCTGAGGTCGAGCGTCGAGGTTCCCGAGAAGCTCAGGGCGGGAGAGGTCACTTCGAGCGAAAATCAGAGCGGCAGGGGCCCCTCCGCGAGAAGCTCAGAGCGGGAGAGGTCACGTCGAGCGAAAATCAGAGCGGCAGGGACCCTGCCGCGAGAAGCTCAGGGCGGGAGAGGTCACGTCGAGCGAAAATCAGAGCGGCAGGAGTCGGGGACGCGTGAACGATGTAACGGGAGGCGTTTCAACGCTCGAAATCAGAGTGGAAGGGATCGAGGAGGCTCGAAAATCGACCTGGCAGAGACTTTACTCGCTTGACCGGAGACCGGTTCAGTCTTTAGACTCATTCGTCAGTCTATTTTAGGACTGGACTGTCAGTCTATTTTTGGGGGGGCGAGAATGTCCGCAGAAATGAACGTGAACCTTCGCACTGAGCCGGTCGCGATCGGCATCGATGTCGGCTCCACGACGGTGAAGGCGGTGGTGGTCGATCCGGTCTCCAAGGAGATCCTGTGGAGCGACTATCTGCGCCACCAGACCAAGCAGGCCGAATTTGTGTTGGCGTTCCTTGAGCGCATCGCTGCGGCTTTTCCCAACCTCTCGAACCATCAGATTCGTACGTTCATTACCGGCTCCGGCGGGTCGCCGATCGGTCCCCATATTGGATCGAAGTTCGTCCAGGAGGTCAACGCGGTCACGCTGGCAGTGGAAACCCTGCATCCCGACGTTGGATCGGTGTGCGAGCTTGGCGGCCAGGACGCCAAGATCATCATCTTCAAGAAGAATGAAGAGACCGGTCAGAAGACCGCCATCACCTCGATGAACGACAAGTGTGCTTCGGGCACGGGTGCCACCATCGACAAATGTGTCATCAAGGTCGGTCTGCCAAACGAAGAGGTCGTCAAAATTGGATTTGACGATTCCAAGTTGCATCACGTGGCGGCCAAGTGCGGCGTGTTCGCCGAGACCGATATCGTGAATCTGGTCAAGAGCGGCATCCCGTCGCTCGAGATCATGAACTCGCTGGCCGACGCGATCGTGATGCAGAACCTTTCGGTACTTACCCGCGGCAATACGCTGCGACACAAGGTTTTGTTGCTTGGCGGGCCCAATACTTACCTGCCGTTCCTGCGCGATTGTTGGCGCAAACGCATTCCGGAAACCTGGCGCGATCGCGGCTACGCCTATCCGAAGGACGTGCCGATCGATCAGCTGATCATTGTCCCCGAGAACGCCCAGTACTACGCAGCCTACGGTGCGGTCGTGTACGGCCTCTACGAAAATGCCGACGTTGGTCTGTATCGCGGCATGGACAAGTTGCGAGACTTCATCTTGCACGGCCGCGCGGCACGCCTCGGCGAAACCGCTGGCCCGCCCCTCCTCACGCAGGGTGACGACAAGGGGCAGGGCGAACTCGAAGAGTTCAAAACGCTCTACACCATTCCAAAATTTGAAGACGCATCCTTCGCGCACGGCCAGGTGGTACGGGTGGTCATCGGCATGGACGGTGGCTCGACTTCCTCGAAGGCTGTGTTGATCGACTACGACACCGGCACGTTGCTCAAGAAATCTTACATGCTCTCGAAGGGCAACCCGATCGCCGATACCAAGGAGATCTTGGCGGGCCTCAAGAAGTACATCACCGATCAGGGCGCGGTGATGGAAGTGATGGGATTTGGCGCCACGGGTTATGCAGCCGACGTGCTCAAGGAGTCGGTGAAATCCGACACCAGCATCGTCGAGACGGTGGCCCACATGATGTCGGCGACTCACTACTTTGGCGACATTGACGTTGTGTGCGACATCGGCGGGCAGGACATCAAGGTTCTGTTCATGCAGAACGGCGACATCAAGAACTTCCGTCTGTCGAATCAGTGTTCGGCCGGCAACGGCATGCTGTTGCAAGCAATGGCGGATCAGTTTGGCGTCAAGGTGACCGACTACGCAGATGTTGCGTTCCAGGCCAAGTTGTCGCCGAAATTCAGCTACGGCTGTGCGGTGTTTCTCGACTCGGACCGGGTCAATTTCCAGAAGGAGGGATTCTCGAAGGAGGAGCTTCTCGCGGGCCTCGCGCAGGTGTTGCCGAAAAACGTCTGGCAGTATGTGGTGCAGATCCCCCGCATGGCCGAACTCGGCAAGACGTTCGTCTTACAGGGCGGAACGCAACACAATCTTGCGGCGCTCAAGGCGCAGGTCGATTACATCAAGGCGCGCGTGCCGGGCGCCGAGGTGTACGTGCATCCCCACACCGGTGAAGCGGGCGCGATCGGGGCCGCCATGGAGACCCGTCGCGTGGTGATGCGCAAGGGCCACACCACCTTCATTGGCATCGATGCTGCCATCAACCTGGAGTTCCAGGCGATCAACGACGAGACAACCCGTTGTCACTTCTGCCCCAACTTGTGTGCAAGGACGTTCATCGACACGAAGACACCGGACGGCCGCACCTCGCGCTACATCTCGGGATTTAGCTGCGAGAAGGGCACCGTCGAGTCCGAAGATGCGATGATAGCGCTCGCCAAGGAACGCAAGAAACTCATGAAGGAGTTTCCCAACCTGGTGGACTACGAATCGAAGCAGGCCTTCCGTCACTTCTACGATTCCGAACCGATGCCCGAGGCCACCCAGGTGGTTACCGACGTCGAGGTCACCAAGACCTTTATGGGCGTTAAAAAGCGGCCTTTTCAGCGCAATTTCCAGCGTTCCGACGGGGTGGCCTGGGAAGCGCGACGATCGGTGCGGGTGGGAATCCCGAAGGTACTCAACAACTGGACGTTGGCTCCGTTCATACGGACATACTTGGAGACGCTGGGCATCCAGAAGCAGAACGTGGTGTTCTCCGACAACACCACCGAGGAAATGTGGCAAGAGGGTGGCAAGTACGGTTCCATCGATCCGTGTTACCCATCGAAAGTTGCGCAGGCGCATATCCACAATCTAATCTTCCACCACCACGACAAGGACAAGTCGGCGGAGGATGGCGGCAAGAAACTCGAGCACATTTTCTTCCCATGCGTGACACACGTTCCGCCAGGGCTCAACAAGCTGATGGACACCGCGTCTTGCCCAATCGTTGCCGGGGCGCCCGAGGTCATGAAGGCGGCTTTCACGAAGGAAACCGATTTCTTTGCCGAGCGCGGCATCACCTACGTTGATCCGGCACTCACCTTCACCGAGCCGTCGTTGCTCAAACGACAACTCTTCGAGGCCTGGGGGCCCCTGCTCAATATTACCGAGGACGAGAGCGACTTCGCCTGCAACCAGGGCTGGAAGGCCATGGAGATCCTTGACGCGGATCTACAAAAGAAGGGCCTCGCAATGCTCGAAACCGTCGAGGACGAAAATCGCGTCGCGGTGTTGATGATCGGACGGCCGTATCACTCCGACCCGGGGTTGAACCACGGCGTGCTCGAAGAGTTTCAGGTGCTGGGCTATCCGATCTTGTCGATGCGTTCGATTCCGAAGGATCCCCAGTGGCTGCATCGTTTCTTCGAAAGCGATATCAAGGCCGGGCGCATCGAGGGCCCGCTTGAGGTGCAGGACGTTTGGCCCGAGAATTACTCGGCCAACTCGGTGCAGAAAGTTTGGGCGGCGAAGTTTGCGGCGCGACATCCGAATGTGGTGGTGCTCGACCTGTCTTCATTCAAGTGCGGACACGACGCGCCGACCTATGGCCTCATTGATTCCATTATTTCGTCGTCGGCCACGCCGTATTCTGCGTTGCACGACATCGATGCGAACAAGCCCGGTGGATCGATCAAGATTCGGGTAAAGACCTATGCACACTCGCTCAAATTGCACGAGGAGCGGCTGGAAGATACAGGCCATCGCCAGGATGAATTGAAGTTCCGTATTGAGGAAAAGCGACTCTCGCTACTGGAACTCAAACGCAGTCAACTGGAAGCGCGCAAGCAGCAAGATCCCGCTTTGGAGGCTTCGATCAACGAGACCAAGGCGAAGGTCAGCGCGTACTCGCGACGGGTGGAGGCCAATCGGCCGAAGGTTCAGCCCGCCGAGATGGCGGCCAAGGATGCCGGTCTGATTCGGGTGGGCATCCGAAAAGTGGTCGACGAACAAGAAGTCATGGCTCGTGTCTAAACCGTGCGGAGGTTCTTACATTGGAAACGATTGCAACGACTGAGAAGAAGAGCAGCTACAAGAAACTTCCCATCGTCTCCGACCCGGTGACGGCGGATGTCGATGTCGACGCCGAATTGAAAAAGTTCGAGCTGGAGCAGATGGCTGCTCTTGGTCTTGAGCCCGGAAAAGAGCACTGGCGCGACGACAACCCCACGGCATTCACGGGGACCCAGCGGTCGCACACGACGATTCTTATCTCCGGTCTCACGATGTCACACGACATGTTCCTGCAAGGAGCCATGCGCGGCATCGGTTACAAGGTCAAAGCAATCGATTGTCCTGACAACGCCGCCTTGAATTTCGGCAAGGAATTCGGCAATCGCGGCCAGTGCAACCCAACCTACTTCACGGTTGGAAACTTGGTGAAGTATCTGACGTGGCTGCGCGACGATCAGAAAGTTCCAGTCGCCGACATCGTGGGTAACTATCTGTTCCTCACGGCGGGCGCATGTGGTCCCTGTCGATTCGGCACGTACGTCACCGAATACCGCAAGGCCTTGCGGGACTCGGGGTTTGAGGGTTTCCGCGTGATACTGTTCCAGCAGCAGGGCGGCCTCAAGCAGGCAACTGGCGAAGAAGAGGGGCTCAAGATGAACCCCAAGTTCTTTGTCGCACTGCTGAAGGCGATCCTCATCGGCGACGTCTTGAACATGATCGGTTACCGCATTCGCCCATACGAGGTGGTGCCGGGTGCGACGAACGAGGCGCTCGAAGCTTCCAAAAAACTAATTCACGATGCGTTCGAAAGTGGCGGGAAGAAGTCGCTCTTGTGGGCGATGATTCAGACGCGTCGCAACCTCATGAACGTGCAGGTTGATAGGACAACCGTGAAGCCGAAGGTTTCGATCATCGGTGAGTTCTGGGCGATGACCACCGAAGGTGATGGCAACTACGGTTTGCAGAAGTTCCTCGAAAGCGAGGGCGCGGAATGTGACATCCAACCGGTGACCGCGTGGATCTTGTACATGATCTGGGAGCAGGGCTGGGACACCCGGGAGCGCATGGTTCTGCGTGGGGAAGATGACGCCCGCAAGGGATTGGCCGGAGTTAATGTGCGCAAAAAATTGCTCACACTTTGGGCAGCCAAGCATGCGATCAAGGGAACGTTCTACAGCATCGGCCACATCATGGGCCTGCATGACGTTCACCTGTCCGACATGGACGATGTCGCAGAGGCAGCGGCGCCGTTTTACAACAACCATCTCCGCGGCGGCGAGGGCCACATGGAAGTGGGCAAGTTGATTCTCAACGTCCAGAAGGCCAAGGCGACGATGACCCTTTCGGTCAAGCCTTTCGGTTGCATGCCGTCTGCCGGTGTGTCGGATGGTGTTCAATCGATCATCACAGAGAAGTACCCGCAGGGGATCTTCTGCCCGATTGAGACCAACGGTGACGGAGCCGTCAACGTTTACTCGCGTGTTCAGATGATGCTCTTCAAGGCTCGCCTGGCAGCCCGCGCTGAATACGAAGCGGAATTGAAGAAGCACGGCCTGACCGTGGAAGAATTGCGCGCCTATCTCAAGACCAAACCCTGGCGCGGTTCTTCGTTGTTCTACCCACGCCATGGCACGGTGGCCAGCATGGCCGCCAACCTGGTGCAACATGTGGTGACCGACGTGAAGAAGGGTCGTATGGCCAAGATCGTCGATTTCACGGAGCGGCTGATGCAACGTCGCGGAGCCAAGACGACATCGACACCGAGCGAGTTGCAAGTCGCTGCAGCGGTCTAGCCGTTATTTGAATAACCCCTGGAGGATGTAGTCGATCACTTCGCGGCCGAGTTTATTGAGGTTGATGTGTGTCGGATCCTGCTCGACGAAGGTCCAGTTCACGACCTCCTTCAAGGTACCGAGGATGCATCGGGCGACCACGCTTGAATCGCAGGGGCGGACGAGGCCCATCTGTTGCCCGGTGTTCAACGCACCGACGATCATGCCATCAATGCGGCCGTAGAACGCACCGAGCTTGCGGTCGAAATCAATGTCGATGCCCACGGCTTCGCGGAGCAAGATGCGCGCCATTTCGCGATTTTCCAGCAACGTCGCAAGCACCCGATCGACGGTGGCGTTCATTTGCTCGACCGGTGCCGGTGCCCCGGGTCCCACTTCGATGCGTTTGACCTGCGCCTGCAACGTCGTGACGAGGCCATCGAGCAATTCGTCGAAGATGGCCCGTTTTGACTCGAAGTAAAGGTAAAACGTACCACGGGCAATGTCGGCGCCTGCAATGAGATCGTCGATGCTGGTGGCGTGGTAGCCTTTTTCCGAGAAAATACGGCGTGCCACGGCCAGCACGGCGGCTCGTCTCGATTCGCGCAGTCGCTGTGCGCGCGTTATCCGACCGTCCACCTTCATCAATCGTCCACCTTCATCAATCGTCCACCTTCATCAATCGTCCACCTTCATCAATCGTTCCCCTCCACCCCGGGGTGTTTGATGAACGTGCTCTTCAGCTCTCCCCGCAGTCGGCGTGCCCAGTCGACGGCGTCCTGCACGTGTCGGCCCTTCGGCACAACGGCCGTATAGCGCTCGAGGTGCTTAACCCCGTCAATGATAGACGCTTCTTTCTGAGCAGCGGCAAGCAGTGCCGAAAAGAAAGCGTCGTCGACGGCATCGGTTTCAAGAATGCCCGCCTCGGTGTCGAGCTCGATGGCGTGTTCAAAGTCGGACACCGCTTCGAGGTTGCGATCCATCCACGCATAAGCCGTTGCCCTTTCGAACCAGGCTTCGGGATCGGTGTCGTCGCGCTGGATGGCAGCCGTCGCCTGCACGATAGCCTCTGGAAAGTTTCCGGCGGTGATCGCCCTGGCAGCAAACGAAACCCCGTATGAACCGGCCATTAGTTTCCGAAAACCTTTCGGCGCAACTCGCCACTCACATCGAGCTGCGCGAGCTCGTGGTAGCCACCGATGGCTTCGCCGGCGATGTATACGGCCGGAAGATCATTCACTTTCGAGGTTGCCTTGACCCAGGTGCGCGTTGCCTCGTCATCGGTCACGTCGAATTCCTGAAATTTGATGTTCGCGCCGACCAGCACGTCGATGAGTCGCTTGAGATCGTTTCGCGAGTTCCAGTCCTTGTAGAGCATAACGGGGGCTTGCTCGCGCGTGGGCGAGGTTGCTGTGGGATCGGTGGGTTGGGCGGCTACCTGGGTTCGCAAGGGCCGGCCCGCGAGGTCGTTGACGAGGAGAAGTGCCTCCTTGGCCCAGCGCACCGGGGGCAAGTGGTTGCCGAATGGCGACAGGATGCCGTCAAGCAAGCGGCCTTTGAGCTGGTCGAACATTCTCTTGCGATAACACCGCGTACTACCGCTTGCAAGCCATGGAAGTCCGTTGGCCCGGCCGGCCGAAGGATCGACTGCGCCAATCGAAGGTTCGGAGCGGCGCCCTGGGCGTGATATTCATGGTTTTTCGTCGATCGCTCAAACCCTCACGGAGGTTGGTCATGAAAGCCACAGTCGTCGCCCTTTGTTTGTGCCTCACCCTTGGTGCGGGCTGTGCCACCTACGAGGGGTGGAGCACCGTGAAGACCGAGCACTTTACGCTTTACACGGCGGGCGCCAGCAACCACGAGGACGTCATTCGAGCGCTTGAAAATGGATACTCGGGGTTCGCGGCAACGCCCTTTTTCAAGGGTGCTGCTGCCAGCCTTGGCAAGGTCGACG
The DNA here is from genome assembly GCA_034439895.1 of Deltaproteobacteria bacterium. Taxonomy (GTDB): domain Bacteria; phylum Myxococcota_A; class Polyangia; order Fen-1088; family Fen-1088; genus JAWXBF01. The sequence goes on along the minus strand of JAWXBF010000238.1, from coordinate 20,690 downwards.
TGTTGTTCATGGATGATCCAGACTTCATAGATCTCATGGGACAACGGCGCTCGGGTGCCGCAATCGCGAAGGTGCCCGGTGACGGCAAGATCGGCAAGGACGGCCTCCTTGTGCTTCGTCCCTACACGCTGCATGACATGCACACGGATCTCACGTTGGATTCGGATTTGAAAACGACCGGTGATGCAGAGTCCAACGCGGGGGGCCGTGCTGCGCTTGAAATGTTGGCGCATCTTTTCATTCTCAAAGCCTTCCCAAAGGCACCCTTGTGGTTCCACGAAGGATTTGCGGCTTATCTGTCCACCATGGAACTGAGGTCTGATGCCAGCGGACAGGTCCTTTCTTGCATGGGCTTTGTTCGCAGTTCGGACGCATACCTTGGCCTGTCGAAGATGTGGGAGTTGAGTTTCAATCAAGTTGCAACTCCCGCAGTTCGAGGTTTCTTTCGGGCGACCGCGTACACATTCATTGACTTTGTCCTGCACGGCGACAGCGATGCCCATCGCAGCAAGATGGGCGCACTGCTTGGCGGTATCGCATCGGGCGATGAATCCGAGTCGGTCATCAAACACGCATTCGAAGGAACGCCGCTCGACGCACTCGACGCTGCCGTCAAATCCCATCGAAACAACATGGCGGCGGTGATGACGACGAAGGCGAAGGCGCGCGATTTGTGCCCACTTGGGGTGGTCGTTCCACCGGAACTGAAGCCCGCCGATGTGAATAGTCCGACCACGAGCAAAGCGAATCCAGAGGATGTCGAAGCGGTGTTCAGGGCGCTTGGCGCATTGCCTGCGCTTGACGAGTCTCCGCAATATTTTCCCCCAGATGTGACCGCGGCGGTCCGCGTCCCAGCGGCTGGCGGTTAAAATATTGTCGGTGATGACGAACAGCCGCCGAGGCTGCTCAGACTGAGCTTCCGTACCAGACGCGACGAGAAGAGTTCGAGATCGCTGCGCAAGGTCTCGGTGCTGAGGACCGGTGCCGCTCCGATGAGGAATCGCATCGGTTGGCTGCTGTCGATTTCATCGGGTGAAACGCCGCGGTAATGGAAGTAGTGGTATCCGGCCGACAACAACGGCGCGTCGGTTCGGTCTACCGTCGGATCACTTGTGTCTCGACAAAGCACGGGATCGATGACGTAAACAACAAATTCCTCGCCGAAGGCAACCGCCCGATCGCACGGGGATGATTCACAACCCCAGGACAGTCCACCGTCGCCGTCGGCGTCGTCGAAGTAGACGATCTTGCCCACCAACATCCGGATTCCGTTTGGTTCTGTGGCGCGTTCGGTCTGTAGCGATGGTTCGGGTCGGGCAAGGTCGATATTCCAGTCGTTCTCGATCGAAAGGGCGCGGGCGAAGGTCAGCGATTGTGATACCAATCGCATCTTTGAATCGCCGGTCGTCGAAAGCCACTGCAACGAAAGCCGAGGTTTTTCGGCCGGAGCGACGGCAGGATCGTCTACCACGACCACCCCGTTGACGGCGCCGCTCGGAGGGCCGGTGAAATCAGCGGGCAAAAGCGGATCGCCACACGCGCCCACCCCGAAAAGGAGGAGCAAAGTGTTCGCAAACTGCCGCGTGCCCTTCATGGCCAGACAGAAAGCCTACGCCGAGACAGCCAATGTCACAACCGCCGAGTCAGTAGCGGTAGCCGAGGCCGAGGCCGAGTCGGTAGGTGACCGTCCCGGAGCGGATGGTGGCAGTCCCCGCCACCCGGGTATCGTTCTGGCGCGACATCTGAAAGGTGGCCAGCTCGGATGAGGTTTCGACTGCGAATCCCGCGCCAACAGGCAGGGTGATTTGCACGCCAATCGACGAGAAAAGGGCGACGGGCCGGTTCTGAACGGTACGAGACTGCAGCCGAACCTCCTGAAACAACCAGGCGGCGCCCAGGGCGGCGTGCGGTGCGACCGACGCGAAGCCGAAATCGAAGGCGTGCGAGACGGCCACGTCAAAGGTTGCCTCGTCCACGGTGTGGGACAGGACGTCACCTGAAACCGTCTGGGATCGACTGCGGCCGAGCCAAAGTTGGGGCGTTACGCTGAAGGTCGGAAACTCGAAGGCCCATCCGAGATTCATGCCCGACGCGGCGCTGAATCCGGATGAGACCGGGCCGTGAATGCTGCCCATCACGATGGGACCGGTGGCAAGTTCAGTGCTGACCTCACCCTTGCGCATGATCTGCGCCAGCGGAAGGGGATCCATTTGCGATGGCACAAGCGGGGTACGGACGCCCTGTTGCAGGGTGACGCGGGCCTCCCGGACCTGTTTGGGGCGTCGCATGCGTACCACATATTCTGCGGCGGCCAGGGCGATCGGCGTGCCGGGGTGAAGGACGTGGGCTTCGACAAGCGGTCCGCCGCGAAGTCGGGGCTCAATCAAATAGTCGCCCGGTTCAAGTACGAGAATGGCCAGATTTTCCTGGCGACGCAGATCCGACAAGATCGGATCGGCCCTGCCTCGCAGGTCGTAGTTGAAGGTCGCGTGCTGCGAGCCTGCAACGGTGGTCATCGAGGTGCGAAGCGATTCGTTGTACGCATAGCCGTAGGCTTCGCCCAGAGTGACAAGGCGATCGTTATTCGTATCACCAAGACCGCGCAACGCCGCGATGAAGTGATGGGTGAATATCGATGAGCCGAGTGAGTCGGACTCCTGGGCGTCTTCCCCTGCGGCAGACGAGGTAATGATGGCATAGCCCTCGTTTTGCAGGGATTCCGCAAGGCCAATGGTAAAAGGCGCGACCTGACGTCCACCTTTGACCCGCGTCAGGGTGCCAGCGCGACACGCATCGAGAAGCAGTAACTTGAGGCGAGCCGAAGACAGGCGGACAAGCTTGGAAAGCTCCTCGGTACGCAGGGTGGTACCATCGAGGTGCAATTTACCGTCGCTGCCGTGTCCGGAAAAATAGACAAACAGCATCGCCTGTTTGCCCGCGTAAGTTTGTTTTTGAATGGTGAGGTTCAGATCCATGAGGACTTCGCGCACCCGTTCCGCGTTCGCGTTTTTGAGCCGGACGATGTGTTCAGGTGCGAAACCGCCCAGGGTTTCGAGGGCCGAGGCCATCTCGTCCACGTCGCTCGTCGCAAATCGCAAGGGGGTTTCGTGCACGAGTCCGTTGTCCGCTCCGACGAGGAGGGCATACCGTTCAATTTTGGGTGACTCCAAGTTGGACGTGTCAGCCTGCAGCGGAAGTCCAAGCGTGAAAAGAGTCACGACGCTGGTCAACAGGATTCGCAACACGGACTGCACCATCACTCAAGGTGCTTTCGTGAGCGTCAGTCGGTATTCCAGGCAGCCGGTGCCGAGTGCGCCCACCGAGGATGCAGGCTTTCCGGCCTTTTGCGATGAGGCCACGGCCCGACGGGCAAACTCGATCAAATTGGCCGTCGTTTCGGCGTTCTGGCAGCGCAAGGCGATGACGGTTTCCTTGCCCAGGGTGCCGTCAAGCACCACCGCGCTGGCAAGCTGCTGGTTGCTGCCCACGCCAATCGGCACCGCGATCGGTCCGGGTGGGTAGTAGACGGAAATTTGAGCGGCTTCGTCGATGGCGAGGATGGCGAGATGGCCCGGTGCATTGCTTGTCACCTGAAACTGGATCCGATCGCCCGGCGAAACCGGCCCGTCGAGCCAGAGCGTTCCATTTGCAGCACCTTGCTTTTGCACGAAGGTCGAAAGTGAAAATCCACCCTTCGTTCGATTTTCGGGCCCTGCCGGCAGGCCGACGACGACGGCTGCGGTTGCAGCCGAAAGCCCGGTTGCCCAAAGGAGGCGCCTTGGCCAAAGGGTCTGCCAGAACGACGGTGCCGTCGCCAGGTTGCCGTGCCCGACGAGCGAAGCGAGCGTTGCTGCGAACGCGGGACGCGCGCTGAAGTTGGCACTGTCGTTGCGCATTGCCACGTGGGCCTTTTCACAGGCGACACAATCCTGGAGGTGGGCATGAGCGCTTGCCATCAATGGCCCGTCGAGCTCCCCCAATAAGAGTGCGTCGAGCGCCTTGTCGGAAAGACACGCCGACGATTGACGTCGCGACGACGTCAATCCGGGCAGAGCGAGGTTGGCTGTGGCTTCCTTCATGGGTCTACCTTCTGACCCCCAACGAGGGCTGCAGCGGCAAGTGCGTCTTCCTGCGGATCGTTGCCGAGGCGCGCTAAAGCCATCGTACGGAACCGTTCGAGGCGGTAGCCCACCGTGCGCCGGGCGATCCCCGAGATGGCCGCGATTTCCTCCTGATCCATCTCATCGACATAGTAATAGACAGCGGTTTCAGAGAGCTCCTGCGGCAGTTCCGCAAGGAGCGCGGAGATGGTCATCCGGTTTTCGGGCGGTCCCGAGGTGTTGGGTCCATCGAGGCGGGCCAGAGCCTCGCTGGCAAGACGCTCGCGGTGCCGGCGATGGTCTCTCAACCGGTTGAGACAGAGGTTGGTTGTGATGCGGTAGAGCCAGGTCGAGGGTTGGCTTTCTCCTCGAAAGGTCTCGATCGATCCCAGGACCTTGATGAAAACGTCCTGCGCCGCGTCCTCAGCCTCGGCCTCGTTGCGAAGGATCCGACGCGCCCGGCGCAAAACCAGCGGGCCGTAGCGCGAAAACAGTGCCTTGATCTCATCGCGGTCAATCGTCCGGCGCGAGGGCAAGGAAGGCACTCAGAAAGTCTAGTCCTTTTCGGGCGTTTTGCTATTGTGTCGGGTCTCATGAATCCCACCGAGACGCTGCTTGCAACGGCCGATTTGCGGCTGCTGAAGAACTACCGGCCTGCGCCCGTGGTGATGCGCCGGGGCAAGGGTTGCGAGCTCTGGGATAGCGAGGGACGTCGCTACCTCGACATGACGGCGGGCATCGCCGTTTGCGCTCTGGGACACGGAGATCCCGGTCTTGCCGCTGCCCTCTCGGAGCAGGCCCTGCAGCTCGTCCACACCTCGAATCTGTATTTCATCGAGACGCAGCTGCGCTTCGCCGAGGCCCTGGCAAGTCGGCCGTTCGCGGGGCGGGCGTTTTTTTGCAACTCCGGCTCCGAGGCCAACGAGGCTGGATTGAAGCTGGCGCGACGCTACCAGCAAGTGGTGAAGGCGCAGCCCGAACGAACCGAGGTCATCGCGTTTACTGACAGCTTTCACGGGCGAACGGTGGGCTCGTTGTCGGTCACGGGTCAAAAAAAGTACCGTGAGGGTTTCGCTCCCCTCGTGCCCGGAGTTTCTTTTGCCGAGTTTGGGAACCTCGACTCCGTGGCGGCGCTCATCGGCGACAAGACCGCAGCGGTCATCGTCGAGCCCATTCAAGCCGAAGGCGGGATCCGAGTTGCGCCGCGCGGTTTTTTACGTGCCTTGCTCGCCCTGTGTCGACAGCATGGTGTGCTGTTGATTTTCGACGAGGTTCAAACCGGCGTGGGTCGAACCGGAACGTTTTATGCGTTCGAGCAGGAAGACGTCGTGCCGGACATTTTGACTCTGGCCAAGGGCATAGCGGGGGGGGTCCCGATGGGCGTGATGCTCGCAAGTGATACGGTTTCTTCGGGTTTTGAACCCGGCACCCACGCGTCGACCTTTGGGGGCAATCCGCTTGCCTGCGCCGCGGCCCTTTATGTCAGCAACACAATTGATAAACTGGGTCTTTTGAAAAACTGTGGGGAACAGGGCGCATACCTGTCCACAAAGCTGACCGAACTTGCTGCCCGCCATGGCGGAACGCCGCGCGGTCGCGGGCTGTTGCAGGGATTGCACGTGCGGGAGGGGCTTGATGCGGCTGCGATCGTGGGCAAGGCTCGGGAAAAGGGACTGCTTCTCTCGGTTGCGGGAGGAAGCGTGGTACGGTTTGTGCCGCCGCTGATTGTCACGTCGGCGTTGATTGATGAAGCCATTGCCATCCTGGATGGCGTCTTGTCAGGGAGTGGGTCGACATGAACAAGCGGGACTATCTGAAGCAACGCGATCTGTCTGCTGCCGAAACCGAGCAGGTTCTTCAGCGAGCCGAAGAGTTTCGTTTGTTGCGAAAGCTGCGCACGCCCCATGCGACCCGTCCCGGACATGTACTGGGAATGTTGTTTGAGAAGGCGTCAACACGGACCCGCGCAAGTTTCGAGATCGGTTGTCGAGAGCTCGGCGGGCACCCGGTGGTGCTGAACTCGGGCGATTCGCAAATCGGCCGGGGCGAACCGTTGCGGGACACCGCGCGCGTGCTCTCCGGATATTGCCACGCCATCATGATCCGAACCTTCGGTCAGGCGCGCGCCGAGGAACTGGCGTCTTACGCTTCGATTCCCGTGATCAATGGGCTCACCGATTTATTGCACCCCTGTCAGTTGCTGGCCGATCTGCAGACGGTATTGATGGAGTCGACCGGACGGACGCGGGGTGCGTCGCCGGGCGAAGCCGTCTCGGTTGGGGCGGTGCTGCGTACCCATCGCTATGCCTGGATCGGCGACGGCAACAACATGGCCAATTCGTGGATCGAGTCGGCGGGGTTGCTGGGCCTTGAGCTAACGCTTGCCTGCCCGGAAGGTTACGATCCAGATCCGACACTCATTGCAGAGGCCCGACAAAACCCGCAGGCCAAGATCACAGTCGTTCGGAATCCGCGCGACGCGATGGCAGGGTGCACGGTCGTCTCAACCGACGTGTTTGCATCGATGGGTCAGGAGGCCGAGGCCGAGGCGCGCCGCAAGATCTTTGCCTCCTACTGCCTCGATGACGCATTGCTCAAGGGCGCCGCCCCGGACGCCATCGTGTTGCACTGTTTGCCGGCACACCGGGGTGAAGAGATCTCGGAAAGTGTTTTCGAAGGTCGACAGAGTCGCGTTTGGCAACAGGCAGAAAATCGGCTGCACGCCCAGAAGGCCCTGCTCGAGTTCCTCCTCGTTCCTGCCGATCCATCGGGGAAATAGATGGCAGACAAGGACGCAATCATAGCGGGCCTCGGCCCGGCCGCGATGCGACCGCTTGTGACGCCGTATCTGGATTTCACGCGCTTGCAGTTGACACCCGTCGAGGGTTTTATTCTGTCCCGGATCGATGGCGTGACGAGTTATCGCGAGATCATCATGATGTCGGGGATGCCGCAGCGGGAAGTCGAGTCCATCCTTCGAGGGTTGAAATCGCAGGGCGTATTGCTCAATCCCGGTGAGACGCCCACGCCACCCCCGCCAGCCTGGCTCCGCGAAGCGGGGGTTCCCATCAAAACACCCATCGAGGGTGATCCGCCGCGGCCACGGCAACCGTCTCCGCCCATTGTCTCGGCTCTCGAACGGCTCGACGACAAGTCGACCGTCGATCCCGCTGAGTTAATCGGAGGCAAAGATCTCGATCCGCAGACCAAGACACGGCTGATTCGTTTGCATCGCAGATTGGGGCGCTTGAAGGCGACAGAGTTGTTGGGTGTGTCGGCGACCGCCACCGCGCGCGAACTGAAACAGGCCTATTTCCAGGCCTCAAAAGAAATTCATCCAGACCGTTATTTCGGCAAGGACCTGGGACCTTTTCGAGACATATTGGAAAAGGTGTTTAGACGTTTTTCGGACGCCTTCAACGAACTGAACGATCAGCTGCGCAAGAAAAAGGGTTAGGCGCAGTCGGCGCTGGCCACCGACGCAGGCGTCGACTTGGTCCACTTGCGTTCGGTGGCGATGGCGCGTGCCATCGGCGGGTCACGCTCGATCAGAAGTCGATATCGCTGCTGGCGCCTGGGGACGCGAACTGGGCGCCGTATTTCGCCATCAGATCGCCCATGCGCATGGCAAGCGACATATCAGTCGAGATCTTGCCTCCCCAGTGCATGCCGATGGTGCTCCAGTCGGTGATCGTCAAACCGTATTTCTTCATCACGGAAACTGCATCAATGCCCTGGCCCGCGGCAGCGCTTTGGTGACACATGATCTTCACGTATTCTTCGAAATTCGCGAGAGCCTTCTGAAGACCCGCTCCGCCGCCTGTTGCAGGCGCCGCACTCGCGGTTGCCGCAAACTTACCGATGTTCGAGTTGGTAAACGCAGCACCGTAGGTCGTCGCGATGGCGAAGGTGGTGTCGCGGCTCATGCGACCGTTCCATTCGGCAGAGACCGCGTCCCAATCCGGCTTTTCGAGCTTGAGCACGTTGAGGACGGCGCCGAGTTCCATGCCGCTCACGATTTTCGCGTTGGCTGCGGCCCAATCCTCAATCGTAATACCATTGATCGCATCAAGCAGTCCGCCTGATTTTGCCGCCGCAACGTGTCCGTCCATTTCCTGCTTTTGCCAGGCGTTGGCCGCGTCGAGTGCCTGCTGGCCCTTTTTGTTGGCGCGCCTTTCCAGATCCTGAAATTCAAGTTGCATGCCGAGAAAATGATCTTGATACGTGAAGCGGCCATTTCGCTTGAAACCGTACTGCGCCGCACTCACATCGAACTGACTGGCGGACATCATCGACAGTTGCGAAATCAACTGCTTGGCTTGATCGTCGACCCGCTGAAATTGGGGATGCTCGTTGAGCCCGAGTTCGCGGTAGGCAGCGTGCGCGCGACGTTCCGGTCCACTTGGCGTGGCATTCAAGTCGATCCATCCGCCCCGGCCATCGGCGTGATAGCAAAGCCACGGTTCAAGCGTGCCGACGCTGGCGGGATCAAGATCCGGCCAGTCAAAGTCTGCACCCGCCGAACGTGTGTAATCGTAACTCGCTTTGCCGCCCTGGTTGTTGGCGATGCCCTGTGCAATGGCCTTGCCGCCCTGTGGACTGTTGTCGTAGTCGGAAAAGGCGTGATACGTCGGGCCGGCAATGGCCTCTTGGATGAGCGTGTCGCGTTCGCTCATCTTCTGGTTTCGGATTTGGTCGGCTTCGTTCAGTTTCTTTTCGATGTCGCTCATTGAAGGTTTCTTCCTCGGTTCACAGCTGGGCCAACAGGTCTTGTTTCTTCGTCTTGTATTCGGATTCGTCTATTAATCCCGCGTCGAACAACTGCTTTAACTTGATGAGTTTTGCGGTCGGATCGTTGTTTGCAGCCACAACGGGTGCGGCGGGCGCAACGGCGGGCGCGGGTGCGGGGTTCGGTGCCATTCCCTGGGTGAACATTTTGGCCATCTCGGCGCCAAGTCCAATCTGCATGCCGAGGTTTCCGCTGCCCTCGTTCTTCGACAGATCACGCATCGCCTGCAACTGTTGATATTGCACGTAGTCGACGCCCAGCGAGCGAATGCCCATCGCCTCGGCCGTCATGTCCGAGATCTTGCCGATCCGCTCCTGCGTTTCGGCATCGAAGCTGGTCCCTTCGATTCGCAGATCCAGCAACTCGAAGCCAAGGTCTTCAAAGACGTTCGCAACAGAAAGTTTGGCGTGGCTTGCGATCTCTGATCGGTGTTTGTCGATTTCGGCGTAGGAAAACCCCGCACTGGCAAGGTAGGTGCTGATCGGCTCTCCGATGCGTGACAGGATCACCTTCTGAAGTTCCTTGGCCGTGTAGAGGTGCGCCCCCGCAACGACGCGTCGAAAGAACTCTTCCGGGCGACTGAGCCGGATCGAATAGTTTCCAAACGCACCCAGGCCGACCGGAAATCGGTATTGCGGATCGAGGTAGGTGATGGGAGAGGGCGTTCCCCACCGCTTGTTCAGGATTTCAGCCTTGCGAAAAAAATAGATACCGACCTTGTGACGCGATTCAAAGCTGTAAAGGACATGCTTGATCGTCGTCCAGAAAGGGACGTTGCCGGTTCGCAAGTCAAACGAACCCTCCTCCAAAAAAGCTGTTTGCAGCTTGCCTTCGTACACGAATAAACATCCCTGACCCGGGCCCACGATCAACTGAGACGCATTTTTGATCTCGTCTCCGTTGTCGGTCCAGCGTTCGAACAGGCTGTCGGGATCGGGATCAATCCATTGAATGACTGATCGAAGTTGTTTGCTGATGTCCATGGAAACTCTTATGGAATTGACTGAATGTAAAACTTGATCTTGGCATCGCGATCTTGATCGCGGGTCCCAGCGTACTCGGGTACCAGATCGATTTTGGCTTGCAGGTATGTTTCGACGAAAGCGGTGTAAAGCTTAACACGATGGATGCGTCGAGCCGTCCCACCGGATTCATCGCTGTTGCGGTCGGCCCGTTCGGCATCTTCGTGACGAAACCAGTCGCCGAGCGCTGCTTCTTCGGCGAGGGCATGCGCGCAGAAATGTTCAACGTTGCGCGCGATCATGCCGGGCTCGAAGGTGTTGACGCTCTGACAGTATTCACAGGCCACATGGTATGCCCGGAAAAACTGTGGCCGCACTGGCAACGGAGCGTTGCAGCGGGAACACACGAATCGACTTGCGAGCACCTTGCGAGCCTCGGCGAGCATTCGTTTTGCGCCCTCAGCCTGAATGGACACTTCGGCCGTACGCAAGGTTCTTTCCATCGCAATCTGGCGCACAACGCCGCGTTGTCGTTCGGCCTCGATTGCGGCCGCACCGTCATCGCCCAACGCCTGCTCGAACGCGGGTTCGACCTGTTCGCACCAGGTTGTTTCGATGCGGAACACAATGTCCCTCGATTGTGTGACCACGCCGGTCACGGCATTGCCAAATGGAAGTGGATCGAAGCCCGCAAGGTCGAGCATTTGTGGCAAGGCCACCGCCGATTGTGAAAGCAATTCGGTAAGCCGACCTTCGAGCTTGTCGAGAAATCCGATCCACCGGTCGCGCACGCTGTCGAGGGACATGGGTCGCTTACAGGTCGTTCCCGCAATAGTCACATTGTCTAAGGTCGGTACCGTCGGGGCGCGCGGCACCACATATCTTGCAGACCTTGATTTCCGCCGCGGCCTTGACGGCATCGACCTTGGCGGTCGTGGTCTGTGAGTTCGCCAGGATTTGCGCGAGAAGATCGCGCGCCGTCAAGGGTTTGGGATCAGCCATGGGGATGCAACGCGCACTTTACGATAAACCTGCATCAAATGACCAGTGCTGCGCGAAATAAAGTGGCGCGTCCTCTACCGGACGAAGAGCCGGCACAGACGAGGCCGCCAACCAGCCAAGCGCATCACGACATGGGAGCGAGCCGAGCGAGAAGTCTGAAATAATCGCGCGACTGTTTTACGGAGACTGGTATTCTGGCGCCCATGAAATGGGGGTTGATTCAATTGACACTGGCCGCTTTCGTCGTTCTCCAAGCATGTGACGACGAGACCGCCAGCAACTTGAACACCAACACGGAGGACGGTGCCACGTCTGGCGTGCAGGTGGATGCCGCTCAGGCCTCCCCGGTCGATGCCCGCCAATCGGCGGACACTGCGGTTCTTGCGGACGCTGCTTCGGCTGTCGATGCCTCTCCGAAAGATGCCGGTGGCGACGCGCCCATTGCGGCCAGCGAGGTGGTCGGCTACTACTCCGGTCAGTGGGGGAACATGGTGCTACGCATGGTTGGCGAAGAGATCTGGGGCGCTTACACACACGACCAGGGCACGATCGTCGGACGCTACTTCGACGGTGTTTTCGTTGGATGGTGGAGCGAGAGCCCCTCTCGCCTACCGAACGCCGATGCAGGAGACGTCGAGTTTCGCTTCATCCGCGTTGGCAACGTCGTCCGGATGGATGGGCGTTGGCGCTACGGCAGCATGGAAGCGTGGCGCGAAGACTGGGATATCGGCCAGGTCAGCGCGGAACCACCGGCCGATCTTCTATCGCGTTTCGATACGCCCGCCCTGTTTATCCGTCATCCGTAAACCCGACGACGACGACGCAACGCGCAGTGGAGTTCCGCTCGACATTTCGATCGTTTTTTTGAGTTGTGCCCCAGGCGCTGCCAACATGGCCGCATGTCCGCCCATCCCAGTCGGTCCATCCTCCGCGGCGAGCTGCGCGAAATCGGTTTAGCCCCGCTGCTCACGCTCCTCGAAATGGAGCGAAAGGATGGGCTGCTGGTCCTGCAACGGGGCCGACAGCTTGGCCGGCTTTTCGTTCGCGGGGGTCGTCTGGTGCGCGCCGTTATTGAGGGTGGGCGTTTGGTTTCGGGGATTGAGGCGGTTTGTCAGCTCTTTGCCTGGGATACCGGCCGGTTCGAGCTGTGGCATGCCCGCATCGATGACGAAGACGAAATGGGCGTTTCGACGACTTTCCTATTGATGGAAGCCGCCCGCCGACACGACGAGGCCGGCGCCGTCGCGGAGCGCGCCTGCTCGCTCGAGTCGACCGCCGCCTTCTGAACGCGTCCTGCGTGGCCCGACCCGATCGACAAACTCCTATAAAGATCCTGAGGAGTTGCCGATGATGACGTCGTGTGGTGCCACTTCCTGCACCGTGTTACCGTGGAAAACAGTGGGAAATGTCTGAAGTCGTCATAGGAATCGATCTGGGTACCACCAACTCCTGTGTGGCGGTGCTCGAACAAGGAACCCCGAACGTCATCCCCAACAAGGGTGGCTACAAGACCACGCCCTCGGTGGTGGCGATCTCGGAAAGCGGACGGCGTCTGGTTGGTCATATCGCCAAGCGGCAGTCGGTGACCAACGCAGAAAACACGGCCTACGCCGTCAAACGGTTGATAGGGCGAAACTGGTCCTCGCCCGCGGTGGCGGCGATTCGCGAGACCGTGCCGTACAAGATCATCCAGGGACCGCATCAGGACGTCCGCGTGCAGATGCGCGACCAATCCTTCTCCCTGCCCGAGGTGTCCGCCTTCGTCCTGCAAGAGATGAAGCTCATCGCCGAGGACTACCTGGGCCACGAGGTCAGCAAGGCGGTCGTTACGGTGCCGGCCTATTTCAACGATGGTCAACGTCAGGCGACGAAGGATGCCGGACGCATCGCAGGTCTCGACGTGATCCGCATCATCAACGAGCCCACCGCCGGAGCGCTGGCCTACGGGTTCGGCAAAGATCTCGAGGGGCGCATTGCCGTCTATGATCTTGGCGGTGGTACGTTTGACATTTCGATTCTCGAGATTTCAAACGGCGTGTTTGAGGTCGTGTCGACCGCAGGCGATACGTTCCTCGGTGGCGAGGATTTTGATCGCCGCATCATGGACTGGCTGGTCAACGGATTTCGCAAGGAACACAAGATCGATTTGCGCGAGGACATGATGGCGCTGCAGCGTCTGAAAGATGCCTCGGAAAAGGTGAAATGCGATCTGTCATCGGTTCGTGAGGCCGAGATCAATCTGCCGTTTTTGATTTCCGCTGGCAAGAATCAGGCACTGCATTTGCAGCGGACTATTTCGCGCAACAAGCTTGAAGAGCTGACCCTTGATCTCATCGAGCGCACGTTGCAGATCAGCCGGAAGGCCCTCGACGATGCGGAGCTTGAGCCTAGCGACATCACGGATGTCGTGCTGGTCGGCGGTATGACCCGCATGCCGAAGGTTCAAGAGGCGGTTACCGAGTTTTTTGGGCGTGCACCGAACAAGGGTGTTCACCCGGACGAGGTCGTGGCTGTCGGTGCTGCGATTCAGGGGGCGGCGCTCGTCGAGAGTACGTCCGACATGTTGTTGCTAGACGTGACGCCCCACTCGCTTGGCATCATGGTTGTGGGTGGATTTTTCCACCGACTCATCGAGAAAAATACGACTGTGCCGACGGCACGCAGTCACATCTTTACCACCACGCGTGACGGTCAGACCTCGGTCAAGATCCTCGTCATGCAGGGTGAAAGTGAACGCGCCGAGGAAAACGAAATCCTGGGTGAGTTCGTTTTGACCGGCCTGCGCAAAGCCGCGCGGGGTGAGGTCGAGGTTGAGGTCACATTTGAAATTTCCGCCGACGGCATCGTCAGCGTATCGGCCCGTGATCTTGAAACAGGTCAAGAGCAGTCGATAACCGTCACGGCCACGAGTGGTCTCACGGAAGAAGAAATTCAGCAGATGGCGCAGGAGAATGCGGACTACGCCGTCGCCGTCAAGGGCGACGAGGATGTGGAGCGCGTGCGACAACAGGTCGAAAAGATGGTCGATCAGGCGATGACCATGATGGGTGAAGTGAAGAGCGCCCTTTCGGGGACGCCGTTCGGTTCCGAAGGCCTGGAAGCTGCCGACAGTGCGCTCGAAGAGGCGCGTACCGCCATGCGCCGCAAAGATCCGGATGCGCTGCAAAAAGCCCGCGAAAGCATGGGTCGAACCTTGACGATGTTCCAAACCGTCATGGACAAACCCGGTCGCAGCTAGCAAACGGGAAAATGCTTTGAAAGGAGGCTCGGATAACACCGCTCGCGCCCTTCTGGAGAAGGGGCTCGCGCGCTATGGACGCGGGCAGATCGCCGAGGCCATCGCCGCCTGGCGGGAGGCGCTTGCGATCGATCCGCAAAACGACGAGGCCCGAAAGCTGGTCGATTTCGTTCAGGCGCGCCTTGGACCGGCTGCGGCGACTGCCCCGGCCGATGTGAGCATGCGGCAGACCGCAAGTTTTCCATCCGTCACAGACGAGCCCACCGACACCACGGACGAGATGGACGCCGTCGACGATGACGACTTCGATGACAACCGCAAGGACACCAATCCGGAGGTCGATCGAACCACCGAGGAGAACCTGCCATCGGTTGGCAACGTTTCGCGTGAGCGGAAACGACGGGACACGCTGGTCTCGAACGTGCCTTCGCTGCTCGCACAAGGCACACGGTCACGCAACGAAACACCCTTCGTTCCACGTGCGGCCGTGGTGGATGATCTCGACGAGGATTCGTCGCCGCGACGGGCGATCCCCTCGTCGGTGCCCACCGAGGAATCAGGAGATAGCCTTACGCGACCCATTGGTTCGGCACACAAGACCCCGGCCATGGGCGTTCAAATGCGTCCAACGGCCACCTTTCGCTCCGACACGCCACTCGACATGGCACTCACGATCGCACGCACCCGTGCTGCGAAAATGGTGGATCTTTGCCGCTACTCTCTTGAAACAGGCAATGTGGATGGAGCCGCCGAGGCGGCTGAAGAAGCGCTTGAAGAAGCGGACAAGGCGCCCTTGCCAGGCATTGCCGAGGTGATCGAGCCGGCCCGGGCGATGTTCGAGCAGGCCTTCGCGGCTCATGTCGGTCCTGAAGTGGCAGTGCCCGTCATGGTGACCGACAACGCCAGTCTCAACACCTCGTCCTTTGATCACAAGACCGGATTCTTGTTGTCGTGCATCGACGGATCCCTCGCTGTTTCCACGTTGCTCGACATCTCGGGCATGGGGCGATTCGATTCATTGCGTACGCTCTCCCGTTTGCTGCGCCGCCGAATCATCAGCTTCGGTTAGTCGCAATGTGTGATATGCCGGATTGATGCGGCATCGGTCGCGCGAGGGTTTCTTCTACGTGGCGTGTGCGCTGTTGGCGTTTGCGTGGGCGTGGACGATCTCGTCGGACACGCTTGCCGTACGATTGAACTGGGATAGCGCCAACTACGTTGGGCTGTATGCCAGCGGTGCGGCGAACTGGTCGACGCTGCCGTGGAATTCGCATTTCGCGCTCGGTCCAATCTACTGGATCGGCCATGCATTGGTTGCGCCGTTTGGTGGCAGTGTGCTCGACGGGGTTCGTGTCATGAACGCGCTCGCGCTCGCCGTTGCGGCGACAGGATTTCTGTTTGTGGCGCGAACGCTGTGCGACAAGGCGTGGTTGGCAGCGGGTTTTACGGCACTTTACGTACTGTCCTGGGGGATTGGCATCCTCGTGCAGACCTTCGAGGACAACGTGCTTTATCTGCCTTGGGTGGTGTGGTCACTTGCATGGTCGCTGTCGCGGATTGGGCAGTGGCGTCCGCGCGACAGTGTTGTTTGCGGTGCGCTGGTCGCCGGGGGAAGCCTCGTGTCGTGGCAGGCCGGCTTGTATTTGTTTGCGCCGATGCTCATCGCATCGTTTTTTGGGGGAACGGGTCGAACCGTATCACGAAGAGTGGGGGATACATCGCTTTGCGGCGCGGCTTTTGTGGTCTCCGTGTGTGCCTGGGTTTTGTTTCACGCGGTCACTTCGGAAGGGCTGACAGCACGTCAGTTGTTCTCCGTCGTCCTGTCTCGACCCGAACCGAGCTTTTTCCCAAAAGACTGGAACGAGGTGGTGCGATTGGTAGGCAGCCCGCGCCGGATCGCCCGGCATCTCGGGACGGGGATCATGTATGAGGCTGGGCCGATCGCCCTTGAGTCGCATGCCGTGCGGTCGTTTTTGCCGCAGCTCGGCCTCATTTGGTTCTTGCTCGTCGCGGGTTCGGCTGCCGCCGCGAGTTTTTGGGCGCGCATTCACGATGGGGCGTCACTCCGGCGGATTCGGGTTGCGACGGTGCTCATCGTCCTGCTGGCGTTGACGCTGGTCACCGCGGTCTATGTGGATTTGCCGAGCGACAAATACAAACGATACGAGTACGTGCCGCTCTTGTTGTCCGTGCTCGGGGCTGCCGTGGTCGGATCGGGCCTTGGTTTCTTGGCGCGCCCTTTCTGGCGCCGCGCTACGGCGGTTTTCCTGACTCTCGCCGTTGTGAGTCAAATCGCGCTCGTGCTCGGTCACGCCCGTCGATACCGGACCGAGATCGAGAGCCGACAGCCGCCCGGTTACCATGGCCGGGACGGTGTCCCCTGGTACGTCTATTTTCGGCGGTTGAGGTCGGAGACGCCCGATCGCTGCGTCTACCTTTTCACTCAAGACGAGCTGTCGCACGGCCGCTACCAGCTGGAGATCGCTGCGGGATTGTGGGATGCACTGCCGGACCATCGGGTGATTGGCGAGCCCGGGGCGGGCGAGGATTGGCGGGTGAAGGTCAATCGGTTGGGAATAGCCGAAGCGAGGGGTCTTCGGTCGTGCATGTGGCGCTCGCCAGGCGTTGAAAAAATATGGTAAGCCACGCGCCGCCATGGGACGCATTCACAAGACCATTCCCGCTGCTGGAACCAAAATTGGCGTCGCTTTTTCGGGAGGACTCGACACCCGCTGTGCGGTTGCCTGGTTCGCCGAAAAGGGACTCGACGTTTATTGCTACACGGCCGATCTCGCACAACCGGACGAAAAAAATGTGGCCGACATTCCGCCCGTTGCGCTGGAACACGGTTCCAATGGGGCACAGCTCGTCGATTGTCGAGATGCGCTGGCGCGCGAAGGCTTCATCGCAATTCAGTGTGGTGCGTTTCACCTGACGACGGCGGGTCGCAAGTACTACAACACGACGCCACTCGGACGCGCCGTGACCACGACCGCGATCATTCGGGCGATGCAGAAGGACGGGGTCAACATCCTCTCCGACGGCAGCACCCACAAGGGCAACGACATTCAGCGTTTCTATCGCTATGGCTTGCTGACCAACCCGACGCTCACCATCTACAAGCCCTGGCTTGACCAGGTCTTCGTGGATCGCTTCGGTGGCCGCAAGGAAATGAGCGAGTACCTGGTGCAGCGCGGGATGCCCTATCGAATGGGCACCGAAAAGGCGTACAGCACCGATGCCAACGCGCTCGGCGCCACGCACGAGGCCAAGGATCTCGAGTTCCTCGACAAGGGTCTCGACATCGTTTCGCCCATCATGGGCGTCGCGCACTGGAAGCCCGAGGTCAAGATCGACGCCGAACGCGTTGTCGTACGGTTCGACAAAGGCTGGCCCACTGCGCTGAACGGCAAACGCTTTGCAACGCCCATCGAACTCTTGCTCGAGGCGAATCGCATCGGCGGGCGCCACGGCCTGGGTACAAGCGATCAGATCGAAAATCGCGTCATCGAAGCGAAGAGCCGCGGCATCTACGAGGCACCGGGCATGGCGCTCTTGCACATCGCATTTGAGCGCCTCATGACGGCCGTGCACAACGAAAATACCCTTGATTTGTACGCGAGTCTCGGCCGGCGCCTGGGTCGCATTCTGTACGAAGGCAAGTGGTACGACGTTGAGGCGATGCTCATCAAAGATGCGCTGACCCGCTGGGTTGCAACGCCGCTGACGGGCGAGGTCACCATCGAATTGCGGCGCGGGGACGACTACAGTCTTTGTGACACGAAAGCCGACTACATGGCCTACGATCCGCACAAACTATCGATGGAGAAGGTGGAAAGCGCCTTCACGCCAGAGGATCGAATGGGCGCCCTCGAGATGCAAAACCTGTCCGTGTTTGACGGGCGCGCACTGCTGGTCCACCAGCTGAGCGCCATGGGTCAGCTGCAAGGGGCGCAGGAAAAGAACGTCGCCGAGCTGCTCGAGTTCAAGTCGGACAAGTAAGCGAGACCGGTTCCGGATACAATCGGTTCGTGAACACGAAGTCCGTTGCGGTTGCCCTCGGCGCCGTGCTGCTGGGCGTGGCTGCGCTGGCGACCTACGAGATAAGCGATCCGGACCTGGGCTTTCATCTGGCCACGGGGCGGAACATCCTGGCCACGGGTCACTGGCCCGATCGGAATGTGCTTTCGTTTGCCGAGCCCAACCAGCCGTGGGTCTTGCAGCAAGGCGTTCCTGCGGTGGTGTTCGAATGGCTGTGGCAGAAGGGTGGTGCGGTTGCGCTCATCACTGCCAAGGCTTTGATGGTTGCTCTCACCTTTGGCCTCGTATTCCTCGCGACGATGGCACTGGGTGTGCGGCCGCTGCTCGGGGCCGTGGTGGTGCTGTTCGGCGCCTGGTCCTGCGCCTTTCGTTTCGTCGAGCGTCCGTTGATCTTTTCGAATCTGATGCTGGCGCTGGTGATCTGGTCGATGGTGAGGGCGTGGCGTGCGCCCGAGGGGGGGCGCTGGCGCTGGTTGGTTGCCGCTCAGATTGCCACGGCGATCGCTTGCAACTTGCACGCTGGCGCGGTCTTTTCCGTATTGCTCTTGTGTCTGTGTTGCGGATGCCTGTGGGCGTCGCCCATTCTCCACCGACAGCGACTGGGGTCGATGGCATTGGAGCCCGCGGGTTGGCGGCCTGCCGTCGCCGTGGCCGCAACGCTTGCGCTCGCCCTGTCGCTTGCCGGTCTTGCGCTTGCGCTTTACCACCCCTTCCCGCTGCGCGTTCTGGAGATCCCCTTCCGGATGGGCGCCGATGCCTTCCTGGCCGAGCACCTCATCGAGTTTCGCCCGCCCTGGCGGTTCCCGTTCGCGGTGATGAAGGGTTACTGGATCTTCCTGGGAGCGGGGCTGGTGATTGTCATCCTGAACGTGCGACGAATCGCGTTGCCACTCTGGGCGCCGGTCATGGTATTCGCGATCTTCTCGCTCAAGTTCGTGCGGTTTGCCGATGCCTACGCCATCGTGGCCGCGCCCGTTATTGCGCTGGGTCTTGAACAGTTGCTCGCACGGGCAACGTTGCGCTCTGGCCTTGCGCGGCTGGCACTGGCGATGGCCATGCTGGTCATGGCATTCGACAACTGGTCGTTGCGGCCGCTTCGATTGGGGTTTTCGTCCTACGGTTTTGGTACTGCGATGATGGATCGCGTGGCGGCATGGAAGTTGAAGGGGCCTGCTTTTGTGTCAGACGGGTGGGCGGGACCCTTCCTTGCGCGGTTCTATCCGGAACAGAGGGTGTACTTTTTCCCTGCCTTCGATGCGTTCTCGCAGGCGTTGTATCGCGAATACGTCGACATTCGTTATGGCAAGCCGGGATGGCGGCAGAAGCTTGATCAGTACGGCATCGAGCTTGTGGTGATGAAATATACTTCGCCCAACGAGCGAATCTATCAGGGGGGGGCGGACAATCTGCGGCAGCATCTTGTTCGTGATGCAGACTGGCGTCTGGTTGCCTTCGACGATCTGGGTGAGATTTTCGTACGTGCTGCGGGCGTGAACGCGGCGGTCGCACAGACGAAGGGACTGGCCGGCCTCGATCCCGATCGGATGCGCATCGTGGGAAAGTCGGATGATGTGCTACGAAATCTTGAGCAAGCCGAGTCGGGGCTGCCGGCCTCGGAGCGCCTGGGGATGCTCAAACAGCTGGCAGCCCAAAGCGCGCGCGCAGCCGCACCAACAACGCCTTGATCTGCGTCCGGGTGTTTTCGAGATCGCCGCTGTTGTCGATGGTGTCGGTAGCGACCTTGATCTTCTCCGAAAGCGGAAGTTGCGCAGCGATGCGCGCCTTGATCTGTTCGGGATTTTCATTGCCCCGCGCCGTTGCCCGTTCGAGTTGCACGGATTCCGGTAGGGTGACGACCACAAGTCCGTCGTATTCATCCTGACGGCCGGTTTCGACGAGCAGTGAGGCCTCGTAGAACGCCAGGGAATGGCCCTGGCTCGCAAGCGCTGCCGCCATTGCCCGCGAATGTTTCCGAATTCGTGGATGGGTGATCCCTTCAAGTTCAGCGCGAGCGGTGGGCTCGGAAAAAACGATGGCTGCGAGCAGTTTGCGGTTGATCGTGCCGTCCTCTGCGAGAACCGTGGGCCACCGTGCTACGATTTCGGCGTGTGCGGGCGTTCCGGGGCGAACAATTTCGCGGGCGATCTGGTCTGCGTCGAGGACGGATACGCCCTGTTCTTGAATGAGCCGCCCAACCGTGGATTTACCCGAACCGATGCCCCCGGTGAGCCCCACGAGGAAAAGCTTTTGTTTGTTCGCAATCAATGCATCTCTTCCGATGTCAGGAATCATTCGCCCGTCGATGGGTACGCCGCAGAATTTCGCGATGCTCCTCTTCCGCCGATCGGCCATGTTCCGCGGCGAGCTGTTTGAGGGTGCGAACGGTATTTGGGTCCAAGTTTCTCACCACCCGCTGGGCCACGCTATCAATGACAGCATGTTTTCAATTTTGAGCACCGGGTGGTGCGATCCGAAAAAATCGCACTATTTCTAAATTTTTGTGCGACAGGGTGGTCGCTGCGCCGTCACCAGCGTGATGTTCGGAAAGCGTCTTCTGA
>JAWXBF010000237.1:0-15493 GCA_034439895.1 Deltaproteobacteria bacterium | reverse complement strand
GCTGCCGCGCGAACAGCCTACGAAGAGATCGACCGGCAGGGTGTTGTCTCATCCGATCTGTACTACAACCTGGGTGTCGCGCACTTTCGCCTTGGGGATCTTGGACGCGCCACCTGGAATTTCGAGCGCACGCTCGAGCTCGATCCCGACGACGACGATGCCAGTTTCAACCTGAAACAGGTCCGCAAGCTGCTCGCCCTGTCGAGCCACGACAAGATCGAGGGCGGAGACGTTGCGCCGCTTTGGATCCGGGTCGTTACCCAAGTTTCGCCTTCGATGGAGGCCTGGGTGTTCGTGGCCCTTTACCTGCTCGCATTCGCACTCTTGTTTTTGCGCTTGCGAGCCTCACCCGGCTCACGCATGGGCTATACCGCCGGATTCGCGGTCACCGGTTTACTCGCCCTTCTTGCAGGCGTGCTTTTATTTGGACGCGTTTCGCTCGATCAGATTCCCTTCGGGATCGTGTTACCCAAGTCCGTCGACTGCAAGGACGGCGCCGACAGCAACTACCGAACCAGCTTCACCCTGCACGCTGGCTTGCGGGTTCGGATCGTGGACCAGGATACGCAGTGGGTTCGCATCCGACTGCACAACGGCCTTGAAGGCTGGGTTCCGGAAAACAGCGTCGGCCGACTCTGAACGACGCCTATTTCAGCATCTCGTGATCGCCGCTGCCGAAGAGGCGCATGTGCTCTTCTTCGAGCAGATCGGCCATCGTCGAACCACCGTAGCGGGCCGCAATGCGATCGTCGTATTCGTCGGAAACGATTGCGAAATCGCGAATCGTGTCGAGAAACTCTTCTGCATCGCCGAGCGAACGCGCGAGCAAGGTGTGTGAAAATACGATGGCCTGCGATGAAGGAACCCAGGCGAAGGCGCCAAAACGCAGAATCGAGTTGAGTTCGAGCAGTTCAAGCGCGAGCGGCACTTCCATCGTGACGCCTTTGACGAGCTGTGCCGTCAAACGAATCACGGTGTGGGTTTCTTTCCACGGTTGAACGCCGATCATCACGACACACGAGCCTTGCTTGATGACGTAGAGGCCATTTTCCACCTTGCGGTAGGCGGCGCTCGTGTGAAGCAAGGCCTCGATGCGGGCATTGACTTCGCGAACCGCCTTGGTGGGCTTCTGAGACTTAGACGGCATTCATGATCGGTAACATGTTGGCGGCGTGCCGCCAAGCGCTGTGTTTGGATGAAGACAACCGGCTGGTTGGGGTCAGGATGATTTCGGGGCGGAAACGGCAGCAATCCCAAGCGCCAGCCAGCCCGCGATGAGGGCCACGCCGCCCAACGGCGTCACGGCACCCAGCCAACCCGCCCCGGTGAGGACGAGCAAGTACAGGCTGCCCGCGAACACCACAATCCCGAAACCGAAGAGTCCCGCCGCCAGGCCGTCGTGGCGACCCGGGTGGGCTTTGTTACCAAGCACCAGCAAGACCACGCTGTGGAGCAGATGATACGCCCCTGCGGTACGCCAGATCTCGAGCATCGCCGGACTGACCCGTTCGCGCAGGGCATGGGCGCCAAACGCCCCCAGCGCCACGGCCAGGGCGCCAAGTACTCCGGCGGCTATCGATGTTCGGCGCATTCCTCGATTCAACTCGACCTCAGCCTTCTGAACCAACGGGCATTCGGGGATCGCGGTGCATGCCGAGGACTCGCATTTTCTTGTGCAGGTTCGTTCGCTCGATGCCGAGCAAGGCCGCGGTACGGGAGATGTTCCAGGCATTCTCTTCGAGCTTCGCGCGAATGTATTGCCTCTCCATCAAGTCGCGAAACTCGCGCAGCGGCAGTGACATGGCCTCGGCTGGCAAATCAAAGGGTATTTGGATGGCAACGGGCGGTCCCTGTTTGCTCGAAACCTCCGCGACGATCTCTTCGGGTAAATCCCCAAGGCCAATTTCGTCCTCGGACAGGATCACGAGACGCTCGATGACATTGCGCAACTCACGCACGTTGCCCGGCCAGTGGTATTCCGCGAGCACCTGCATCGCGCGTTCCGCGATGGGCTTTTTCTTCATGCCGTTTTCACGACAGCTTTGGGTTATGAAGTTGGCACACAGCGCCGGAACGTCTTCCAGACGATCGCGCAGAGCCGGAGCCCGCAAAGGTACCACATTGAGTCGGAAGAACAGGTCTTCGCGAAATCCGCCGGTAGCCACTGCCTGCGCCAGATCTCGATTCGTGGCTGCAACCACCCTCACCTCAACCTTCAAAGTTTGCTCACCACCGACCCGGGTGAACTCGCCCGATTGCAATACGCGCAAGCACTTGGCCTGGGCAGACAGACTCATGTCGCCGATCTCGTCGAGAAAAATCGTGCCGCCGTCGGCCAGTTCAAACAGGCCCTTTTTGCGCGACGACGCGCCCGTGAACGCGCCTCGCTCGTGCCCAAACAACTCCGATTCAATGAGCTCGGGTGAAATCGCAGCACAGTTCACCTTGATGAAGGGCTTGGCGCGCAGTGTACTTTCGTGGTGGATCGC
This sequence comes from Deltaproteobacteria bacterium, assembly GCA_034439895.1. GTDB lineage: Bacteria > Myxococcota_A > Polyangia > Fen-1088 > Fen-1088 > JAWXBF01. The sequence continues at coordinate 13,004 of JAWXBF010000237.1, read as the reverse complement.
ACGGGCGATGAGTTCCTTGCCGGTACCGGACTCGCCGGTGATGAGCACCCGCGTGCGGGTCGGTGCGACTTTGCCAATCTGAGAGAACAGTGACTGCATCGCGGGGCCCCGGCCGACCATCTCCCACTGACCTGCGGTCAAGGCACGCAACCCCTCGACCTCTTCCACCATTGCACGCCGCTCGAGCGCGTTGCGCAAGGTCACGATCAGGCGTTCGCGATCGAGAGGCTTGTCGAGAAAATCGTAAGCACCGGCCTTCACGGCGCGCACGGCATCCTGCAGGGTTCCGTGGCCCGAAATCATGATGATGGTGGGCAGCGGCACCGCCTGCTCTTGCTTTTTCAGTGCTTCAAGTACTTCGAGACCCGATATGCCGGGCAACTGCACGTCGAGCAACACCAGGTCCGGTACGAGGTCGACAAGGCGAGCAAGCGCGTCTTCACCGCTGCCCGCTTCCTCGACAACGAAGCCTTCGCCCTCGAGCACCATCCGCACGGTTCGGCGGATGTTTTTTTCGTCATCGACGATGAGTACGGTGGCCGCCATCAGAATTCTCCCTTTGCAGGGTGAAGCGCATTATAGCCTCAGCACCGACACTTCGGCGCCGACATCGACATCGAGCGCCATTCGCACCTCGGCAGGCATCGCCGCACCGAACGGTTCATCCACCACGCGGGTGCGCACCGCTCGAAATAGGCCGTCTGAACCTTCACCGCCCACAATTGCCAGGACATCCCCCACCACCGTGTCCGAAAGCACGGCTTTTTTCTGCGTCTGCGCGACGAGGATCACGTCGTCGGTTCGCGCGTGAAAATGGGGACCGCCGTCGAAGGGATCGATGCGATGGGCATATTGAAAGCCGATCGAGCGCAGCATGTGTGCCACGCCCTGGGACTTTGCTCCGACTTCTCCAATCAGCGCGCGCGCCTCGGGTGCAAGGAGGCTCGCGTAGAGCGGCTCTTGCGGAAAGAGCGCCTTGATGAACTCCTTGTTTTCACGTGAGAGGCGATCGGCTTCCTGGTAATCAAGGCCGGTGAAGCGCCGGCCGAGCGATTCCCAGAGCAAGCTGCGCCCGTCTGGCTCAAGTGGGGGCATCAACTCGGCCAACAGATCGTCGGCAAAGAGTCCGCGATGCCGGGCGATGTAAAGAAAGCGCACGAAGGACAAGAGCTTGCCAAGTTGTTCGGGATGGCCGCGATGACCGGGTAACAACACCAGGCCACCCACCTCGGTTACCCCTTTGTAGTTAAATCCGATTCGCAACACCTTGTGTACAAAATGCCGATCGATGGTGTCGCTATACCGTTCCTCTTCGAGCACATCGAAATAGACGTGCGGCGCGCGGCGGGTTCCGTGTTGCGCAAACAACATCGAACACCCGACGATGGCCGCAGCCTTGCCGGATTCGCGGGCTTCGAGCACAAACACAAACTCCCGTTCTGCAACGGTGGTGCGCCCCGAGAAGGCCGCCGTGGAACGCTCCAGTATCGTCGCGAGGCGCGCCCGTTCGTTTGGCAAATTCACCGAATCGAGGTGACGGGCAATGTCCAACAGGGCATCGATGTCGGTCGCTTGCGCGCTGCGAATAACAAACACGAATGTAGGTTACCAACCCTTTGTGATTGCTGAATGAACTACCGATAGATTCGAGATCACCCGCGAGGCCAGGGTTTCGACACCGGTGGGTGCGATCGCGACCTCGGGCAAAAACACGGAATAGTCGATGGGGGTGATGGGACGCGCAGACTGTCCCTTGCCTGGCCAGCCCTGGGCCTCGTCGATAAAATCCAGAATCCGGGGCAACGCTGCAACCGTCGCACGTTTTGTGTCATGCAGCAGGACGATCCCTCGACCCTGCAGCGCCCGAAGCTGGCTTATCACGCGATCGGCAATTTCGGTTGGCGTCACCTCGCCGCGCCACTCCTGCGGATCCACGTTCCAGCCCACGTTGATGAGACCGCGCGCCGACAGTGCCGCGTCGAGCGCCCGGCAGCGCGCGCCATAGGGCGAGCGAAACAGCACGGGTCGAAGGCCCGCAGTGGAGGTCACGAATTCCTCGTTGCCATCGATCTCGCGATCGATATTCTGCGGTTCAAGGCACATGTCGTGATGCGAAATGCTGTGGTTGCCGACCAGATGCCCATGTTCCACGAGTGTGCGCACGAGTTGCCGTCGCGCTCGATCGGCGGCGCGCTCGCCCACAAGCGATCCACCGGAGATAAAAAAGATGGCCTTGATGTGGTGCCGGTCGAGCAGATCGAGAACCTGCGGTGTGGTTTCGAGATCCGGACCGTCGTCGAACGTGAGGATGATTTCGCGGCGGGCCGGTGGCACGGTTGTCGTCGAGACGGCAACGGGCGGTGCAATCTCACCGGGTCGAGGTGGCAGGTGACGGAGAAACACCGGAAATCCTGCCGCGGGCCTAAGTTCAGGATCCTGGGGAAGCACCGCTGCGGCACCGGACTTCGACGTGGCTTTTTGCGCAAACGTAACCTCCACGGGCGCACGTCCCCCGCCCTGTCCGGGCAGGCCGAACAGGAGCATTCCCATGCACAAGCTGGTGCACCAGCGCAACATCACCTCGTAATGATATCGGAATTCGGGTAGCAGCGTGAACAACGCAGCGCGCTGTTCACGCAAAACGGCGTGCATCCCGATGCAGGGCGGGTGGTTTGGTAGCGCAAGCTGAGATACCCTTGGAACGTGCCGACGATCGAAGAAATTGCTGCCATTGCTGCTCACGCCCTGCGCCTGCAACCCAATGTGCGATTCGCAATTTTGTTCGGATCTGCCGCGACGAACGGCCCGGGGCAGGCTCGCGACATTGATGTGGCCATCTCATTTTCGACTTCACCGTCCCTCATGGACCGTGGTGTGCTGGCCGGGTTGCTTGAGCAGGCGCTGCAGCGCGAAGTCGATCTGGTGGATCTGGATTCGGCTTCCACGGTCCTGGAATGGCAAGTTCTTACCAATGGAATCCCGCTGGTCGTGAATGACCCGAAGGCCTGGAAAGACTTTCAGGTGCGAGTACCAATCGACTACGCGGATCTACAACCGTATCACCAGCGCGAAAGCGACGGTTTGCGCCGCATGCTGGAGAAGGCCCAATGGTCGTCCTCGATCTCGTAAGGGAGAAACTGCGGCGCATCCGTGGAACCCAGGACGCTCTCCGGCGTGTCATGCCCGATGGAGCGGCGGGTCTGGAAGAGGATCGGGATCGCCTGGATCTGGTTGCGTTTCGGGTTTACTTGCTGATACAGGAAGCCATCGATCTTGCTTCTCACGTCATATCCGACCAGGGGTGGGGTCCGGCACCAAGCCTGCGAGAACATTTTGTCATACTGATCGAGCACCAGGTGATTCCGGCCGAGCTCGGCACACGCCTTGCCGCAGGGATCAAGGTGCGCAACCTGATCGGCCACGCATACGTCGACATCGATCCGGCCAAGATGTATGAGGCCGCGCAAGAGGTCTTGCTCCTCGTTGAACCGTATTGCGCGGCAGTTCTGGCGTACGGTGAGACGCACGCGACGTGAGGAGAACTTCTCAGTCCGTGCCTGCGTCCGACACACCGCCGTCGGGGTTCACGGTTGGCGTAAGCGCAAACGGCAGTTTGTACGTGTAGAGCCCCTCGATTTCGGGCTTGCCGGTATTGCTCAGTTCGTAAAGCAAGGTGCCGTATTCCGGCAACATCATGTTGTAGACGCGGTTTGCGCCCGCCTGAATTAGCGTTGCGCCGCCTGCAGGCAAGACGTTGTTTTTGATTTCCACCAATCGGATATTCGCGATGTCGATGTCGAGGCTGTCTGTAAAGATAATGCCCCTGTCACCCACCGTGAACCAGAAGTCGAGATCAGACGAGAACGGTTGCTTTCCAGTGCAATCGGGTTTGGCCACCATTCCCTTGCCCGATGACAGCTGCGGGTCAACGTCATCGACCCAGAATACAAGACCGTTGGATTCAAGGAAGGGCGAACCGTAGAAGTCCGTGCGCAAACGGGCTTGTAGTACGCATGCAGGGGCCGCCCCGTCTTTGGTGGCCTTCGTGTTGTCCGCAATCGAAAGATCGCCGAGACCCGTCATCGGGTCTATGCCGCGGCTGAACGCAGTGTACTTCTGATCCGTGGTCACAATTGCCTGACCAATGTTGCTGGCGACGGTCTTGTAGTCGCCGGGCACCGCTGGATTCGCAAGGAGCCGCAAGGTGCCTTTTCCGACCGCCACATCGTAGAACAAGCCCACGCCCGAATCGATATTGGCCTTGCCGAGAAGGAGGTAGCCGCCGACCTCTTCCGACAACACGGTTGGATTGGCGCCGCTCGGAAAGTCCGCCATCTTCAAAACGCCCGTCGGATCACCCGTTGACGAGTAGACAAAGTTTTCGAGGTAGAAAATCTTCTTACCATCGCGCGACACGTTGAATCGTGCTGCGTTCGTCAACAACGGCGTCGTCGCCCTGCCATCGAATTGAAAGCCCGATTTCAGTTGTGCTGCCGGTATCGCCCAGAGGCTTTCGCGATCCTTGTCCGTACGGCCGGTCGAGTAGACGAAGGCATCCCCTGCGCGACTGAATGACGCGCGCCACTTGGTGACGGGTTCAGCCCCCCCGGTGTCGGGATGAATGCGATCGATGAACGGAAGCACCGAGTCCGCGCTGTCCGAGAGCGTGCCCGCGAAAAGATCAAACTCGAAAGGCTGTGTCTCGTCCTCTTCAAGATTGCCGAGACACAAGGCAACCGGTGCGCGGGGATGACCCGAACAACGGAAACCCGTCTTGTCGGTCAGGCGACGTGGCTGAGCCCAACCCGGGCGCCATCCGTAGACGTAGCCTTTGTAGACATCGTCGGGCCCTGAGGTGGCGTCCGCGTAGTAGATAAGCGTGTCACCCTGAAAGCCATGGCTGTAAGGGTGGATCGGACCGGCGTCGGGCTGCGCCGTCCACAAGTTGGTGGTCATGCGTCGGCAGTGGGTACCCGCCGGATCCGTACAGGACACGGATCCAGGAGCGCGCACCGTCTGCGACAGGTTGAACACCCACAACTCGAATTGACCGAACAATTCTCCCGAAACAAAGAAGCCGCACCAGCGATCGCCAACCTGCGACTGCAAGGTCGTGCCCTCGGGCGTTTCATTGCTGCAAGACGACGTGTGATCGCCTATCAGTCGGGCTTTGTTCGGGAAAGGCAACTTGTTCGCCTGCTTGCTCACCTCAGGTGGATCGCGCTGGATCATCGCATCCACGTCAAACCCACCCCCTTTAAGTCCACCGCCGTCGAACTTCAAGCCGCCATTTTGGCCTCCGGTTCCACCGTCGGGCTGGGCGCCAAATTGGCTATTACCCCCGTCACAGGCCAGGGCAAATCCAATAGCGGCCACGAGGGCCACGGGTCCAATCGAAAATCGTCGACCGCTCGCGGCAGTCTGGGATGGGGTCAAAAGCATGGAGTCTCCTTCGGAATGAAGGATTGGACCCTAAAGCCTCCGGTCACGGCAATAGGAATCAGCGATCGCAAAGCATTAAGAGCGCAATGCCACGTCTGCTCGGACTCGGATTTGCGGTGGGAACAACTCTGCCACCGTTTTCTTGCCCGCCCTACCCGCGCCGATGAGCATCCGTCGAGTTGACCGAGGTGCTGCCAGACGGCAGCGCTGTCGTTCATGCAACGTCTGGGTTCACGAAGCACCTGCCTACTAAATGCGAATGATACCGCGGCCCATGGCAACCGTCACCGCAGCAGTCCGATCATCCACGCCGAGCTTCTCAAAAATCCTCAACATGTAGGTCTTCACGGTGCCTTCGCTTATCTGCAATTTCTCGGCAATGAGTTTGTTGGATTCACCTTTGGCGACCAAGATCAACACTTCGCGCTCGCGCGGCGACAGACTTGCCGAGGAGGTGCGTTCATCAAGGCGGCTCGCGATGTCGGCCGGCATGATCCGAAAACCCTGATTCGCCTTGCGAATGGTATCCACGATCTCGGCGGAAAAGCTGTCCTTTAAAACATAGGCATTGGCACCGGCTGTAAACGCCTCGTAGATGTCCTCGTCGGAATCCCAGGTGGTCAGTACGACAAAATTCCCTTTCGGATTCAGTTTCTTTGCGGCGGCAATGAAGGCTGCCCCGCTCATTCCGGGCAAGCGCAGATCCACAATCGCAACATCCGGCAGGTGTTGTGCATATAGTGGCAGGGCCGCTTCGGCACTGGCGGCCTCACCCACCAGAATTAGATCCGGCTCGTCTTCGATCATCGAACCCATGCCGTGGCGAACCACCTGGTGATCGTCCAAGACGAATACCCGAATCTTGTTCTGCTTCGATTCGTCCATTACCAACAATGGTCTCACGCACGCGGCAGTGGCGCCACCACCGAGATCTCGGTGCCGTGATCTCGGCGACTCTTGACCTCAAGCGCGGCACCAATTTCCGCAGCGCGCTCACGGAGGTTTTGCAGGCCCATGTGCTGACCTTCCGGACCAACCCCGTCGGCGTCAAAGCCCTTGCCGTCGTCCACGATACGGACCTGCACCGAATCGAGAAGAAACGAGATCTCAAGGACAATGGTCTTGGCACCCGAATGCCGAACAGCGTTGGTCATGGACTCCTGTCCGATGCGCAGCAAGGTGGCCGTGTGGGCAGCAGGGATGACCCGGGGTGATCCATTGACCTGAACGCGCACGGGCACGCGGGCGCTCAGACCCCGCGCCATGTTCGACAGGACAAAAACCAGATCGCCCTGCTCGACCGACTCTGCTCGCAGATCCCAAACCGCTCGGCGGGCGTCGGCGAGGCTGGCCCGGGCAAGCGCCCGTGCCATGTCCAAATTTTCGCGCGCGCGCGACGAGTCCGGACCGAGGCGCCGCGACACCGCTTCCAGTTGAACGGAAATGCCCGTAAATCCCTGCCCCAGGGTGTCGTGAAGGTCGCGGGAGATCCGCAGACGTTCAGCCAAAATCGAGGCGTGACGTGCTTCGATGATGCGCAAACGGCGTCGATGAACCCCGAGCGCACCCATCAACAACAACAGCGCCAAAACGAACAAGGAGGCAGCCTGAACACTTCGACGCTGAAAAAAATGTGGTTCAATGACAATCGTCAACTGCTCGAGGTTTTTCAGCGACCAGGGCGACCCCGCATTGGTACCGTTGACAGTGAACCGATAACGCCCCGGAGGAACATGCGTGTAGTACGCTTCGCGCCGATTGGACGCATCCACCCACGTGTTGTCAAATGGCTCCAGTCGGTAGCGAAAGCGCAGCTGTTCCGGCCGCCCCAGTGCAATGGAGGTATATCCAATACGCAGATCGCCTCGCCCCGGCGGTAGTACAATCGATGTTAAAGGTGGACGGGGGGTATCGTCATACACCACATCTTCAATTATGGGGCGCGGGTCTGGCAACGCCGGTTGCGTTTGCCGAAACTGAGGTTCCGAGTAGACCGCGGACTTGGTGGTGAGAAACCAAAGCACACCACCCGTGCTACGCCAAAAGGCCGACTGGCCATAGCCACCGGCACACATGTCAGAACGAATGCCGTCTTCCCGGCCAAATCGTGCATAGGTCAACGATTGCGTCGGATCCGCGTCGTAGGCCTCCACCGAGAAACGTGTCACACGGTAGATCCCGTCTGACGAGCAAATCCAGAGATCGCCTAGCTCGTCAGTGACCGCCCCGTACACAGACCCATTGCGAAAACCGGAACCATCTTTCCAGCTTGTGACTTTGTCTCCCTTTATCCGTGAAAATCCATTCAACGATCCAAGCCAGAGCGCCCCCAGGGCGCCTTCGTGTATCGAAAATACCTGGCCGTTCGAGATCCCCTCGGCCCGACCAAACGCAGTCCATTTGCCGTTTCGATACCGGTGCACACCAGGCTGCGCGGCAACCCAAAGATCACCCTGTCGATCCTTGTGTATCGCGTATACCGCCAGCAGCCTACGCCTGGCTGCTGCCTCCCGTTCAAACTCGGATTCAAACGTATCGATCTTTACGGCCTCAGCCCGGTCATCGCGGATGCGAAACAGCCCGTCCACGGTTCCAACCCAGGTTTCACCATTCGGCATCGGGCTGATGGCACGGATGGCACGTGGCGGAAAACCCTGTTCTTTTCCGATCGATACAATTTTTCCCGTCGTCGGATCCAGTCTGCAAATGCCGACCGAACTGTAATCGCCGCCCACCCAGATCTGTCCCCTGGTATCCGCACCCAGCGACCAAATCCAATCGGTACATAGACCATTCGATTGCCGATACCGTGTGACGTTTCCATGTTGATATCGAATCAATCCAAGCCCATCGGTACCAAACCAGATGGATCCGTCATCCGTTCCGACCACCGAAAGGACCAGTCGACCCTCGAACACCTCCGCAGGGATGCTGCGAAAGATGCCCCTTCGCAGACGGGTCAGGCCCGCCGCGCGTGTCCCCGCCCACAGGTTCCACTCGCGATCCTCGAACAAGGAAAGAATCGTCTCGGTCGAAATCTCGCCGCCAACCACGCGTTCGATGGCTCCGTTGACGATCCGTGCAAGACCCTGGTCGGTACCAACCCACAGCGTCCCTTCGTGATCCCGCACCAGTGCATTGACGTTGCCCAGGCCACCGCCAACCGACAGAGGGACTTTTTGCCAGGGCGCTCCGACGGATGGCCGAACGAACAACCCGTCACCCCGTGTGCCAACCCAGAATGTCCCGCTCGGTTCGCGCAGTAGTACCGTCACCGTGAGATCGGTAAGGCCGTTTGCGCGACCGACACGGGAGAGTTTTCCTCCCTTCCAGTGCAATAGCCCGAACAAACTGCCATACCAAATGCTGCCATCCCGGTCCTCCGCGAGTGTCTGAATCGAGTCGATGACGGTACCGTCCTGCTTTTCGTGTCGTACAAATTGGCCGTTGGCGTAGTGCAAAACGCCCCACCACGTTGAAAACCAGTAGGTACCGTCCTGCGCTTGCAACTGGGACTGAAAGCCATTGCCCTTCAATCCCATCGCCTTCTCAAACGACTCGAATTTCCCGCCTGAATGGCGGATGATCCCGGCGCCCCCGTGCGTGGTGATCCAAAGATCACCCTGCCGGTCAAGATTCAGACTGCGTATCATCGGGATGCGCAGGGAATCCGTATCACGAGACGTCCAGGTTTTGAAGCGATGGCCGTCAAAGCGCGCGAGGCCGCCATCGGTGCCAACCCAAAGATAACCATCGCGGGTTTGCGTGATGGCCTGCACGGTTGCCTGCGGCAATCCATCGCGAACGGTAAATGTTCTCTCGTCGAACTGGGACGACAGATCCATTCTTGGATTGGCCGAAGCGCGCCCTGCGGTCGAGGCCACAATCAGGATCGCGAGCATTCCTGTCTGGTGGCGAACGCGTTGAAACAAGGTCGCCCCTGTCCTCATCGGCAGGTTGTCCCGCCTATTTCCAGTGTACGCAATAAGGCAAAGAGATAGCGAATGCCTGCGCCGGCACTGGGTGTTTGGCGGCCGCCAAACATCCTACAGTGCCCCACACCCAAACCGAGCCTGTCCATCGAAATGGGGACGGGTTTGTCTGTTCATAGATTCTTACTATGACACACATGCGAACACATCAATTGCGTGGGTCATGTTTGTTGTTGTCTGGCCTCTTGCTTGCGGGATGCTCGAGCGGTACGAGCGCCCGATCCGGCAGTGGAGGAGGCGAATCCGGAATGTCCGGCAAGGGAGGACTGGAAGGCGGAAGCGCGGGATCCATGTCCGACAACGGTGGGAGCGGCGGCGGTGGCGATACGAGAGGAACCGCCGGACAGGCGGGTGAGCCCGGAGGCACGGGTGGAATCGTGGCATCCGGAGGAACCCCGGCCACGGGTGGCTCTGGTGGTACGGTTTCGGTCAGCGGTGGCGCCGGTGGTACGATTGTCACGCCACCTGCACCAAAGGCACCCAAATACACGCAAAACTTCGACAACTTGCCCGTCGGCCAGGCACCCGGCGCGCCGTGGAGTGGCGCCAAGGGAGACGTCAAGGTCGATGAGACGCGCGCCTTTAGCGGCAAACGATCGCTGCGCGTGTACGTCCCGGCCGGAAGCTTTACCGACGGGGGCATCAACTTCGCCACCCGCAGTGCGTTGCCCGGCACCAAGAAAAAGTTCTATCTGCGGTTCATGGTGTACATGGAAACGTCACCATTGACGAAAGACTTCAGCCACTACGACATGATCGCGTTCAACGGGCCGCAGAAAGGCGATGGCCTCACCTTGAATGGATTCTATTCGTTCGGTGGCTTCAACGGAAATGGCGGGTCCCAAAAGATCCAGATCTACGGAAACACCAACGGGAAAATTGCCGATTGTGCCAAGGATGCGCCGCTGGCCTTGTTCGAGAAAAAATGGCAATGTGTCGAGCTCAAAATCGACGAAGACGACGTGCTGAATTACGGCACGTTCATCGACGGCAAAGAGTTGCAGAACTTCTCGTTCCCTTCCAACTTTGCCGGCGCGAACTGTGTTACCGGCCAGAACCCGACAAACGGCAACTGGTATGTACCGGATGTCACGTCAACGCGATTCGGCTTCCGCAACGTCTTCAAACAAGAGCAGGCGATGACCGTTTACTTCGACGACGTCGCCTGGAGCGATTCGCCGATCGGTTGCCCCAAACCGTGAGACAACCCGATCGGCACCGATCATGTTCGTCTATTTGACGGGCATGATCGGTTTACAGTTGGTGAACTTCATCCCCACGGCAGTCATCAAAAATGCGGCGCCAGTGAGATTTCGGTCCGCCATAAAAAAGTGCAACTGATAACGCTTGCCCTTCTCCAGGCCAAATTCTGCGGCACGGGTCATGAACGGGACATTGCCAACCGAGATACCGTGCAGCCCGCCGTTGTCGATCGCGAGTTTCTTGTTGACGAAAACCCACGAATCATCGTCGCTGCCGACGATCAAGAGTTCCTTGCCGGTGGCCTGGTACTCGAACTCGACAATGAGTTCATAGGTGAACAGTTGATTGCGACCGTCGTCGCCGTCGATGGTCTGCTTGGTCACGTCCTTGTTTCCAAATAGCTTTCCGTCGATCGGCCGGAAGTCCTGCGTTCCAATCAAGACCGACCCGTTTTGCTGGGTGACGGCGCCGAGTTTGTGCTCGGCAGACATGTTGAACTCGGGCGTGTCACGGAACCACTGGGCGAACGATTCCTTGCCCTTGACCAGCGTCACATTTGAAATCGGCTCGACATAGCCACCAGGCAAGGCCCAGACCGGTTTGCCGTCGGCATCAAGTTCTGGCTTTACCGCCCCAATCATTTCCGAACCGTCGGGGCCTCCGACGGGCTCGAAGTCCGGGTGTTTGTCGGTGAAGTCTCGTACCACGCCAGTGAAGTCGGGCATCGCGCAAGCCTCGGGCGACGTGCCACCCGTACCACCGGTCGCCATCGTGCCCCCCGTGCCACCTTTGTTCGTGCCGCCACCCGACCCACCGGTCGACACCGTGCCACCCGTACCACCTTTTCGTGATCCCCCTGTTCCACCTTTGGCGTCTCCACCTCCGGTTGCGTCCCCTGCACCAGCACCACCCGCTTCCCCGCCTGCAGACGAGCCACCACCCTTGCCGGTATCGCCACTCTTGCCACCCGTACCACAGGCCAATAAACCAAAACCAACTGCAATCAACGATAGACGATTCAAACGCATCGGACATACCTCCTGAAATGTATCCGACTCGCATGTAACGAAATCGGCGTCGTTGTGGGTAAAAACTCAGGCTAAGCCTCGTCCATGCACAGCGGTATCCACCTTTCGATGGATCGGACTGTCTACCAAACGGACGACTGCACTCGCCCTGCCATGCGGGTTATTTTCGTTTGAACGATGAAGTACTCCCGTGATTTCGTTTCGTTGCGTTCAGAAATAGTCGCTGCGTTCACGTTGGGTGTCTTCGTTTGCGCCTGTGGCGCCGGCAGCACCGGCGATCCGGTGGGCGGCACCGGTGGCGAATCGGGCATGGGTGGTCACGACGACAATGGGGGTGGTGGAGGCGACGCCGATGGCAAGGGTGGTGCAGCCGCTGGCGCGGGCGGTGAATCGCAGACGCAAGGTGGCCAGGGTGGCACAGCGACCGCAACGGGAGGCACAACCGGAGGCACGGGAGGCAATGCGCAGGGTGGGACAGGCGGTACCGTGGCGGCGGGTGGCGCGGGCGGCAAAACACAGACGGGCGGCATCGGTGGTGCGGCGCCGCCAAACGCTGACTGTGCAACGCTTGCGGCGTGTGAAACCTTCGAGAAAATCGCCAATGGGACCTACCCTGCGACCTCTGCCTTTCGGCCCAACGGCTCAGGTGCTACGTTTACCGTGGTGTCCGACAAGTTCAAGTCCGGCAGCAAGTCCCTCAAGATCACCTCACCCAAAACCGGCAGCTTGGCGCAGCTCAGCCTTGGGGGCGTAGCTGATCTCACCGGCGGCGGCGCGACCGTGTACGCACGCATGATGGTTTTCTTTGCGCCAACCGTCATTCAAACCACGCGCGACGACGGCAAAGCCCCCCACTGGCGCCTGATACGCATGATTGAATCGTTCCCGGGCGGCGCCGCCGTGGTTTCGGCAGGCGTCGTTGCGGCCGACCGGGGCAGAATGCTGTACCTCTCTGGGAACGCTGACTGCGCTTCCGACGGTGGAACGATTCCCGCAAACACCTGGGCGTGCCTGGAAATGCGCGCCGACGCCAGCGGCTACCAGATGTGGATCGACGGTAAACAAGCCGGCACCGCCACCACAGCCGCATCGGGTTGCTGGCGCAAACACACCTCGGTCCTTTCGGTAGGTTTCGGACTTGAACTCGCGGCTGCGGCCCGCGTCAAGGACGACACCTTCTGGCTCGACGATCTGGCCATCAGCAGTAAGCGCATCGGTTGTCCCTGATCTCACCCGTTACTTGTCAGCTCAGCCCGCGACGGTCAGGCGGCCGCAAAGCAGAGCGTTCACGTGCGGGGCGGACAGGAAAAGGATGGGATCAGGGACAACAGTTGGGCGC
>JAWXBF010000236.1:0-4588 GCA_034439895.1 Deltaproteobacteria bacterium | reverse complement strand
GTCGTGTAATACGCAAACGAGCCCTGGGTGCCTTCCAGATCAGGAACACACATCGCCGACAGCAAGGTTCCCTCGAAGGACTCGGGTGGGAAGGTGATGGGCACGCGCAGGATGCTGCACGGTACCTGATGCTGACCCAGGATATGCCAAAAGGGCCGCGACTTGCGCAACAGGCGTATCTCGGGTTTGCCAAGCGGAATACGGTACCGGCCGATGTCGATGAAACGTTTTGGCCCGCGCACCTCGGCCGAGCTGAGATCGGGCAGATAGGTCTTGGGGTCGCGAATGAGAAAGTCGTAGATGCCGTGTTTGGCGGGATTCACGCCGGTCGCAAACGAGCTCCACGCAACCGGCGACATGGCCGGGAAGGTCGTCGCAAGGTTTTGAAAGCCGCCGATCTCCGCCAGCTTTTTCATGTTGGGCAGGCGCCCCTCGTTCATGAAGCGCTGAACCAGCTTCGGATCAAGTCCATCCAGACCGATGAGAATCGCCCGTTTGACGCGGGCCGGATTGGGCGGTCGTTTGCGCGTGAAGCGCCGCCACAGATAACGCAGCGGCCAGAACAAAATTCCAAAGAGGGCGAGTACAAAACTCACCACAAAGGCGAGAGCCGTGGTGGCAATCGCAATACCCGCGCCCGGACCTACGTAGCCAAGGAATTCAATCACCAAAATACCCCAGTGCTTCCAACTGACGGCGCATCTCGGGATCGATGTCAGCTTTTTGTGCCTCGAATCGCTTCCGTTCCGATGTGTTTTGTAGACGGCGACGTTTGTTCGGGGTTGCGAGGCCTTCGCCAAGATGGATCTCGCACATGCGCAGGGCAATCAGGTTCTTTTCGACCAGGTTGGTCTTCTCACCCACGTCGTTCCGGATGTCATACAGTTCGCGCAACGTCCCGATTGAACGTTCAAATTTCCAACCTCCGACGTGAATCGCACGGCGCCCCTCGGCAAACTCGGAAATCGCGGTGCCAGGCAGATCGACCGATTCACCCCGCAACCGGGGCAACATCGAAACGCCATCGGCGTCCTTCATGGGTGACACACCCAGTGCATCGACCAGTGTCGGCGCGAGATCCACGTGCTCGACGACATCCTCAAACTGGGCCGATTTGAATATCGGTTCGTAGTGAAACAGGAGGGGCGCGTGCAGCAGTTCATCGTGCAGGCTATGTCCGTGGCCGAAACGTCCGTGGTCGCCCAGTTCCTCACCGTGATCGTTGGTGATGATGACCATCGTGTCCTTCATGAGATTCATCTCTTTCAGGACGGCGAGGAACTTGCCCATCTGTTCGTCGTGAAAGGTTACCTCGGCGTGATAAAGCGATCGCACCCAGTCGCGGTCGTTGTCGCTGAACTTCGTGGGTTCCTTGCCAAGCTTGATCTGCTCCTCGGTCTCGATCGACTTACCAAGCGGTCCCGTGTAGGGCGCCGGATGGTAGCGCTTCACGTAGGCCTCATCGGCTTTGTACGACACATGGGGATCAATGGTGTGTACATAAAGGAAGAAGCGATCGTCGGTCTTGCGTTCCTTGACCCACTTGATGGCCTCGCCATAGACGTTGTCGGCCTCGCTGCGCAGGTTTTCGCGGATGAAGTTTCGGAAGTAATCCCAGCCGTATTGAAAGCCAAACTTCTCGCTGACGTATCCGTTGGCAACCAGTCCTACCGTATTGAAGCCCTCCTTCTTGAGATGCTCCGAGATGAGCTCGGCTGCCTCGGGAAGACTGGCGGTATCGGTCTTGGCGGTGTGCGTGGTTGGATAAAGACCCGTCAGCGAGGTGGCGACCGAAGGCTTGGTCCAGTTCTCGTTGTTATACGCATGTGTGAACACGAGGCTGCTCTTGGCCAGCTCGTCGTAGGACGGCGTGTCGGTCGTGTTGGTGGGATTGATGGGACCGAACTCGTCGGCGCGCTGCGTGTCGATCAGGATGAAGACCAGGTTTTTGGCCTTGCCCGCACTTGCGACCGGCGCTGGTGCCCTGTCAGGCGTGACCATGAGTTCG
This sequence comes from Deltaproteobacteria bacterium, assembly GCA_034439895.1. Lineage (GTDB taxonomy): Bacteria > Myxococcota_A > Polyangia > Fen-1088 > Fen-1088 > JAWXBF01. The sequence goes on along the minus strand of JAWXBF010000236.1, from coordinate 2,580 downwards.
GGCTCGCCCCAGCCGGTGACGCCTTCGCCGCCCGTGGTCACGAGGTCGATGCGGAGCGCCTTGCCCGCGTAGGCGGTCAGCTCCACCGTGGCTTCTTGCCAGTCGGCCGTTCCCTTGTCCTTAAAAAGTTCGTTGGTCTTTTCCGCGCCATCCGTGACACGGACCGCGAACTCAGCGCCGACCGAGGATCCGTAGTCGAAGACAAGTTGCGCCGGTAGCCCGATCGGGGGCTCCAGGTAGTACGAATAGGTTCGGGGCGTCGGTGCGACCAGAGCACGGCGCGAGCTATTGCCAATGCGCAGCGGCATCACCCGTGGAACAGGCAAGGGAGCCTTTCCGCCCGCAGTCTCGGGAAACCAGACCCAGTCGATCTGCGCGCGGGGCTTACCGTCGCTTTTCCAGACAAGGCGTACATTGTGTCGACCCGCCGTGCTTGGCGTTGCGCCGACGCTCAAGCGTACGTCGGCAAATGCCGCGGGCACGGCGACGGACTGCGTGGCCTTGCCGTCGAAATAGAGTGTGACCATTTGCCCTGCGACGCTCGATCGGGCGTGTAGCACAACCTCGCTCACGGGTTGCAAGAAGTCCACGTCGAGTGCGGTGTTGCCACCTTCGACCTGGGCGAGCGTGGCCGAGCCCTCGGAGGTGTTCGCACCCCATCCCGTCGACCACCCGCCGCGGGTGAACTTGTGCTGATCGGCGGTACCCATGTCAATGAACACGCCGCCCGCATGAAGCTCGGCCCGCGCAGCCTCATTCAATAGCGGTCGCAGTGTCTTGAGCTTGGTCCGAACGGAGGGTTTCGCGGGGGCGGCTGCGGGCGTCTCTGCGTACGGCACAGCACTGGTGCTCGGGGTGTCGCCACTTTTTTTGCATCCGAGGCACAGCGTTCCGGCCATACACAGGGCAATCAAGGACGAGGAGGTTTTCAGATTCACGACCTGCAATCTAGGAAACCAGGCCAAGGCAGTCAAACGTTCAGTTATCCACAGCCGCGCGAGGTGAGCGGTTTTCCTGTGGATACTTTTGGCGGCCTCGGTGGGCCGGTTGCGGTCTCTTGCTTCCGGCCATTTGTCTGTAAGCGGGGCTATGTGTGTCGCAGCTTCGGCGAGGATTTGAGGCAAAGCTCGCTCAAATTCAGCAGTGTGGTGGTGACGACGTGACATCCCTGGCGATTTTCGGACCACATGACGCGAGATTCATGCAACGTCCGATTGTCTAAACGTCCGCCCCCAAACAGACCGATACGACTCAACGGTGGAAGGTGGGGCTAGCCATTGTTGGGCAATCGATGATGATTCGAACAACACCACGGCGGACCCGTCGCGCTCATGCAAAAGGTCCGGGCGTTGACGGGCCGACCCGAGACGCAGGCGCGCGACCTGTTCGATTTGCATCTTTTACGATCGCAGGTCGTCGCATATCTCGAGCCCGAACAGGGGGCCGCCTTCACCGACAGATCTGTTTGGGAGGCCATGCAACTGGAAGTGCTAGAACTGCTCCACGAGCTGGCCGCATGAAAGCAACGGAAGCCTTCGCGCGTTTGGTTTCACTGGGGATACCGGTGGTAACGCCATCGGAAGCTGCATCCGTATTGCGAATTTCGCCAGTTGCTGCGGCGCAAATGTTGCGGCGGCTGAATGCGGTTGGGTTGGTGCAACCTTTGCGGCACGGCCAGTTTTGGATTTCACGCGAACCCATGGATCCTTGGGTGGCGCTGGAATACATTTCCACGCCATATCCTGCTTATGTTTCCCTTTACACCGCCCTTTACTTGCACGGGATCTTGTCGCAGATTCCGGCGGTTCATTACGCCGTCACGCTTGGCCGGACAAAGAAGGTGAAGACCTTGGCGGGCGTATTTTCCCTGCATCGAATCGCTCCGGAGTTGTTCGATGGATTTGACACCCAGGCATCCGGTGCCAAGGTGGCCACTGCGGAAAAGGCGATATTCGATCTCGCGTATCTTGCGGGAACACGAAGCCGGATATTTTCACGTCCACCGGAACTGGAGCTTGCGGGGATCAAACGTCGGACGATTAAATCCTGGGTCGACCTCATTCCGGATACCACGCGGCGGGAGAGAGTGAACCGACAGGTGCTCGCGCTCGTCGGGCCGTAAGGGAAGTTGTAGCCAACCGATCGTCCATTCGGCGATGTGGCCGAAGCGGCACTTGCATTCGGATGGACGCGCGATCCGTTCGACCGGTTGATTGTCGCGCAGGCAAGTTTGGCGCGGGCGATATAGACGGCAATATCAACCAAGTCCGTCCTGGCGGCTGGTGAAAAACCGACTTTAATCGTTTGTCGGAATGACCGGCAGCGACCTCGGCAATGCGGGTGCGCAATTCAGCAAAGACGGTTTCGGCAGGAATACTTGCGCCACTGCCTGCGCCCTTCTGAATCTCGGCGCGGAGGGCTTCAGGTTTCATGGCGCGAAAGTTCTCGCGGTCTTCCAGGGAGCGCAATCCATCGCGGATGACTTCGCTGGCACTGGCGTAGCGACCTTGCTGAATCTGGTTTTTGATGAAGATCTCGAAATGTTCACCGATGACATAGCTTGATGGCATGGATTGGCCT
>JAWXBF010000235.1:0-10498 GCA_034439895.1 Deltaproteobacteria bacterium | reverse complement strand
GCCCTCCTTCGAGAGCCCCACCTTTTCCCTGAAATCGCCGATGAACTCGCACAGTTGCGGCACGATGTCCTCAAACATCGCGCCAGCAATCTCTCTGCGCTGGCCTCGACCACCGCTGCAAGCGCAATCCCATGGGGGGCCTTGCGCGAAACCTTCTTGCAGCCGAAACCAACCTCCCAGGTCGTGGTCGAAGCACACGCTCGAATGGAAGCTGCGGCAAAGGGACGCGGCATTGTCCTGCGTCGCCTCGACTACGATCCCATCCTCGGGCGCCTGCATCGTGATCTGGCGGCCGCAGAATCGTTGCTAGAGCGCGATCATCCGAATGCCAAACGTCTCACAACCATCGATCTTCGCTTGCGCGGATTGCATTTCGATCAGCTGAGTCAATTGCTTGCCTCCGGACCTGCCACTCGCATCGATGCCGCCGCGCTCGACACCTGGGTTCGCGCAATTTCGTCGGAGTTTTCCGACACAGTGATTCCCGCTGCGCTCTTTGTTTCGGGCGACGACCTGCGCTTCCCGTTGCCACACGACGCGCTCTACACCGCGGTCTCAAACTTGCTTCGGAACGCTTTTGCTGCATCGCGAGCAATACCCGGCGCACCGCCCGGTTCGATTGTTGTTCGAGCTGCGCGTGAACGTGACGACCTTGGACGCACGCTGCTGACCATTTCAATTGGTGATACGGTTAAGGACCCACTGACGATGGCTATGATCGATGCTCGACCCGCTGACCGAGGCCTCGGCATCGTCAACGAGGTCGTCAAACGCTGGCGCGGTCAGCTGGAGCTGCGATCCGAAATTTCGCCGTGGATCAAATCTGTGGCCCTTTGTTTTCCGGAGCGGGCATGACCGAAGCGTCTCCACACTGGGTGATCTGCGAAGACGGAGCCGAATACAGCGATCGCTTCGCGCGGTTTGTGCCCGACTTTCGTTACACACGCACGACCTGTGCCCGCGAGCTCTTCGAGACGCTCGCACGGGGGGACGTAACTGGCATCTTGCTCGATCTCGATTTTCGTCGAACCGTCGGCCCCGATCTGATTGACGAACAGGGAGAGACTTCCGTGAATCGCACCCCCGCGGAAGCCTCGCGCCTTGCACGCGAACAGGGGATCTTGATGCTTCGGCAACTCCGGCTGCGTGGCTTTACAACGACCGTGCTGCTCTTCGCCGATCTGGATGCCCCTCCGCGTGTCCATTTTCTTGAGTCGCAATTTGGCCCGTTGCACGTTGTGGCCTCGAGCGACGCCATCGGTGATCTGGCCCTCCGAATGGCAGCAATTGCCCCCAAAAAATAGCGCCCCGACGGTCTTGCTCGCAGCACGACTGAAACGGTATCCTGAACGGCCTCATGACTTTACCCGTCTACGCCAGCGTCGATCTCGGCGGTACCAATATTGCCGCAACCCTCGCCCTGTCGACGGGTAAAGTGCTCGCACGGGAATCGACTCCGACTCGCTCCTACGAGGGGCCCGCCAAGGTGATCGAGCGCGTCGCCGAACTCGTCGAAAAACTATCGACGCAGATCGGACAGCGACCGGCCGCGATGGGCATGGGTGTTCCGGGTCTCGTCGATGTCGACAGCGGCATCACACACTTTCTTCCCAACCTGGATGGGCAGTGGCGTCAGGTTCCGGTCAAAACGGAACTCGAAAAGGCACTCGGCCTGCCGACGTTCCTGTTAAACGACGCACGCATGGCGACGCTGGGCGAACTTGCGTTTGGCCATGGTCGTCGGGTTCGGGATTTTATTCTCTACGCGCTCGGCACCGGCGTCGGTGGTGGTACGGTTCTGGATGGCGCCTTGCGACTCGGCGCCCTCGGCGCAGCCTCCGAGTTCGGCCACCAGGTGGTCGAGCCCGGTGGTGTGCCCTGCTCTTGCGGCTCGCGCGGTTGCCTTGAGCTCTACATGTCAGGACCTGCCCTTGCGGCCGAAGGCGTGCGACTGTTGCTTGCGGGCGGTGCGCCAGCCTTGCAATCGATCACGGGGGGCGATGCCAACAAGGTCAACGCCAAGACGATGATGCAAGCGGTGGCGCAGGGCGATCAACGGGTTCAGGCAGCGGTTATTCGATCCGCCACATACCTCGGTATGTCGATCGCCAACAATATCATCGCCGTGCATCCGCAGGCCGTTGTTCTGTGCGGTGGGGTGGCCGGCATTGGTCCGTTGCTGCTGGATACGATTCGAACGGTCGTACGCGAACGCGTCCGCATGATCCCAACCGACGACATCGAGATCCTGGTGTCAGAGCTGGGGGATCAGGCAGGCGTGCTGGGTGGTATCGCGCTCGCGATGCGCGGAGGGTTGGGGCGTAAGTCGGCGGACAACTGAGATGCGCGCGGTGCACTGAACTTGCCCCAGTCGTCGGTCGCAGACGCTGGCTTTCGGCCTACCCCGCATCCGTCTTCCGAACCGCCACCGCCAGCCGCGCCACGCTCTTCAAAACGTGCGGCACGCGCTTCAGCAACCGAATCGACGGTGGGCGCTTCTCGCGTACCGTGAACGGAATCTCGACCACCTTTTTTCCTTCGCGGTGGGCACGAATCACGAACTCGCTCGCGAACACATCCTTGTCGAGGATGCAGTGGTTCACCGTGTCCAGCAGCAGCTCGCGGCGGAAAGCCTTCAATCCGTGGGTATCCGTACCACGAAACTGGCAGACCGCACGCAGCATGCCGTTGTAGACCAGCGTGGCCGTGCGACGGAAGAGTGGACGTTGATCGTTCGAGCCCACCATCGCCTTTGACCCGACCACCAGATCCGTTTCGGTGCGCTCAAGCAGCGCCAGGGCCCGCGCGTAGAACTCCGTGTCGACCAGATCGATCTCGTCGCACACCACAAACGTGCCCTTCGCTGCCAGGATGCCCATCTTCATCGCCGCGCCGTAGTTCGGCTCACCCAGAGACAACAAGCGCACCTCCGGGTACTGGCTCTCAAGCTGCTTGCCGATTTCCACCGTCAGATCGCGCGAGCCGTTTTCACAGAGCAAGAGCTCGTACGAAAACCCAAACGGCCGCATCTTCTCGCGCAGCTCCAGTACGGAGCCCTGCAAGATGCCTTCTTCGTTGTAGACTGGAATCACGATGGAAACGTGCGGCGCTGCAGGTGCTGCAGGCGCGGAATCAAGCGCGGACGTCGTTTTCTTTGTCGTGCTCATTGCGGTTCTCCATGTGCAGCGCGAATCGTCGTGGCCACTTCTCGGCCCGCGATCACGCAATCTTCCATCGCGTTGTAAGTCCAGGCGCCATATCGACCGCGCGGATAGATGCCGTGCGATTCAAGGAAGGCGAAGATGGCGTGGGTCGCGGCGTAGTAGTGCTCGTCAAAGACCACATACGCGTATCGGATCTCCCGCGGATCGGCGAAGAGCACGTCGTCCGGGCTGTCAATTGCGCCCGCATCCGTTAACGCCTGTGCGACGTCGCGGGTCGTTGCCGCCACATCCGTGACCGGGCCCCGCTGCGCGAGCTCGACATAGAACGAGCCCTTACCCTCGGGCGCCATCGACGGCACCGCATTCGAGAACGAACCCACCCGATAGAACGGATACTTCGTCTCGGGCACGTAGATCCAGTGCCAGTCCGCGCGCGGCGGCTTCCGCGTCGCGACGTTCATATAGGTCAAGGTGGTGCAGCGCAAACGTGCTGCATGTTCTTCGATCTCGCGCGGCAGATCCGGCATGCGCTTGCACAACTCCGGCAGCGGAATCGAGGCCACAACCGCGCGGTAAGGCACGCGTTCGCCTCCCACAACCACTTCGCGTCGATGCACGTCGATCACGTCCGGCGACGCGTTCAGATGTACCTGACCGTGGGCCGCCGTCTTGGTCTGCATGTGATCGACCAGCGCGCGGGTGAAGGTTTCGATGCCGCCCTTCCTGGGATAAACAAACTCGACGTTGTAACCCATCTCGGGAGGGCCAGCGCCGACCGCGCCCGCCACGATCTGTTCCAGATTCGGCAGCGGCACAAAGCGCGAGCACCACTCGGCCGTGATCTCGCGCGGATGGACGCCCCACAGGCGCTCGTTGTATGGGATCATAAAGTGCTTCGAGATCCCGGCACCAAAATGCCGCAGACAGTAGGCCTCGAAGTCGCGCGGCTCGCCGAACGATTTCGTGTCACGGTTGGCCTCGATGACCCCCATCAAGCATTCCTTGATGACCTCGGGCGGCTGTCCGTGAAGGTTGGCTTGAAACGGGTAGCGGGTCAGTACGCCGTTACAAAACACCCGGGCCTTGCGCGCGACGCGCACCATTTGCTCGGGCAAGATTTCCGAAACCAGCTGTTTCACCGAAGGATCACGCAGGTGCAGCCAGTGTCCGGTCACGTCGAAATGGAATCCATCGCGTGATTCGGTTCGTGCATGACCCCCGAGCCGCCCTTCTTTCTCGAACAGCACAAACGGCGCATCCATGTGCAACGCGGCCGAGATGCCGGTGAGTCCTCCTCCGAGAATAACGACCTTTTCGCCCGGTCGAGTCGCTTCGGCCATCACTCCACCAGATCCAGGATGTCGTTGAGTACGCCGCCGGCGGTGACTTCAAGGCCCGCACCCGCACCCGTGATGACGAGAGGCGAACGGTAGCGGACGGTGGTGAACGCGATCTGGTTGTCCGTACCTTCAAGCGATGCGAAGGGCGTTCCCTTCGCAACCCGCTCAAGGCCAACCGAAAGCTTCTTGCCCGTGACGGTTGCGACGTAGCGCAACACACTGTTCTTGGCCTGTGCGGAATCGGCCCGCTTGCGCCATTCTTCATCCCACTCGGCAAGGCGCAACACAAAAGCCTCGCGCGAGAGTTTCTGTGCTGCGGCCGGGACAAGGCTCTCGACGGCAACATCCGAAGGATCACCGTCAAACCCAAGCAAACGTCCCAGGATGAGAGCCTTGCGTGCCACGTCCATCCCCGACAGATCGTCACGCGGATCAGGCTCAGTATAGCCACGCTTCATCGCGTCCAGCACCGACTCGGAGAACTTTCGGCCCCGGCTGACCTCGGTCAGCAAGAAGCCGAGCGTTCCGGACAGACAGCCCTCTATTTTCAGGACCTTGTCACCGGAGTCGACCAGCTTCCGATAGGTGTCGAGCACGGGCAAGCCAGCGCCAACGGTGGCCTCGAAGCGAATGCGACCGCCACCCTTGCGAACCGCAGCACGCAACTTCTCGTCGTCGGCTTTCAAGGCCGACAGGGGTCGTTTGTTGGCCAGCACCAGATCCATGCCAGCCTCGGCCGCCGCACCGAGCAGTGCTGAGGTATCGTGGGCCGTGTTGTCGACCAGAATGGGACGGGTCAAAGCGTGCCGGGTCAACATGCGCAGGGCATCCGTACCACTGCCACGGTGACCGCCTGAGGTTTTAGAAAGCCCCTTTCCCTGCTTTTTGTCGCGAATGGCCGTTGCGACCTGCGCGGCAGAAAGGCCATCGGGGTTGAATATAAAGCCACCGCTGTCGATGGCTGCGACCACGCGCAATTTCTTGGCGCTCGCGGGCAAGGTACCCTTGTCGCGCTTGCCGCGGACGATCATGCCAGCCAGGGTTTGACCGATCTGGCCAAAGCCCAGCAGCACCACGTCAACCGATTCCTGACCGGACATGGCGCCGCCACCGATTTTGGAAAGCTGGAACGCATCGTGAATGCGACGCTGGGCCTCCCCGGATTGCGAGGATGCGACCACGAATGAAATATTCAATTCCGACGATCCTTGCGCGATCGCGACCAGGTTCACGTTGCCCGTAGCGAGCGCCGTGAAAACCCGGGCCGCAATGCCAACGTGGCCGGCCATGCCGAGACCAACGACCGCAATCGTCGCCATCCCGGGCAATATCTGAATGCTGTCGACGTCGCGTCGGCCTATTTCTTCGCGAAAAGTCTGCTGCAATGCGGTCTGCGCGGCCCGGGCTTGCGATTCGGGGACCGTGAAACAAATGGTTTGTTCGGACGAAGACTGCGTGATGAGTGAAACCGACAAACCGTGTTGCGAAAGTGTTGCAAATGCACGCGCCGCGACCCCGGGCACGCCGAGGAGACCCCGGCCTGCGATGGTGACAAGGGCCTGACCCGTCGCAGCCGACAACGCCTTGACCGGATAGCGATCCAGCGTGTGGCGCGCCGAGATCTCCGTTCCGATTGCCGTCGGATCGGCAAAGGGTCGAACAAAAACTGGAATGTCCTTGCCGGCCACCGGGGTCAAGGCACGCGGGTGCAGCACCTTGGCACCATAATAGGCAAGCTCGCCGGCCTCGCGCACATTGAGCTGTGGTACGATTCGCGCATCCGGTACAACGCGCGGATCGGCCGTCATCAAACCCGGAACGTCTTTCCACAGGGAAACCGAGGTTGCACCAAGAGCGCGCGCCACGAGGGTCGCGGTCAGATCCGTGCCGCCACGGCCAAGCGTGACGGTGTCGGGTGTCTTCGAGTCATCGCCATCGGGGTAGAAGGCTCCGATGAAACCAGGAACCGTCGGTACGATGCCCTTTGCAACGAGAGGCGCAAGGCGCGCTTTGACCCGCTTGTCGGTCGCAGGCATATCCGGAGACGCGCCACCATAAGGGCCGTGCGTCGACACCAGGTCGATGGCGTCCACGTATTCGCTCTTGATGCCGGCGGCCTCAAGCGTCGCCTGGAAGAGGCGCGTGCCCATGCGTTCGCCGCGCGCGACGATGAGGTCGGTGGTCCGCAAGGTGAGCTCGCCGACCGCCGCCAGGCCGCGGCCGATCGCTTCCAGCTCGGAAAGGCGGGCGTCGATTTCTCGCTCGAGCACTTTGCGGGGCGCAGCCTTCAAGCCCAGGCCACGCGCGATGTGCAAATATTTCGCCCGCAATTCTCCGATTGTCTTTTCGACCGCAGGCATGTTGCCCGCATGCGCTTCCCGGGCAACGGCGAGCAAGAGATCGGTCACCCCGGCAGGTGCCGAACAAACCACCACGACGGGCGATTCGCTGGCTTTCACGATGGTCGCGGCGTGTTTGAACGCGGCGGCGTCCGACATCGAGGCGCCTCCGAATTTGTAGACGACGAGACGACGACCGGCGACCGGGCGACGGGTGGAGGAGCGCTTGCTGGGTTTCTTGGCTTTGGCGGGCATGGCGAGCTGGGCGCCCAACCGCTCGGCTCCAAATTTTGGAGGCAGGGCGTCAAGAGCCGGGGCGACAAGATACTGTTTTTTGCGCAATTGCGCACCCACCCCGACTCGCCCGGAAAATCGGCTAAAGTGCGCGCCCATGACGCAATTCCACGCGCATTTTCGCTGCATCGCCGGCTGCGAGGGGAAATTCCCCCTGGACGAGATCATATACCGCTGCCCCAAGTGCAAAAACCTTCTTGAGGTCGCCCACGATCTCGATGCCCTGAAGAGCCGCAGCGCCATTGAATGGAGCCGACTTTTCGAGAAGCGCTTCTTGAGCAGCGAGTGGCCCGTGGGCTCCGGTGTCTGGGGCAAGCGGGAATGGGTGCACCCCTACATCCGCGACGAGAACGTCGTGTCGATGTTCGAGGGCGGCTCGAATCTGTTCTGGGCCCAACGCTACGGCGCGCAGCTCGGGATTGAAGATCTCTGGATCAAGCTGTGTGGCAATTCGCATACTGGCTCGTTCAAAGATCTAGGCATGACGGTGCTGGTGTCAGCCGTAAAACAAATGATGACCGATGGCAAGCGGGTTGGTGCCGTCGCGTGTGCGTCGACGGGTGACACGTCCGCTGCACTCGCAGCTTACTGTGCTGCCGCCGGCATTCCATCTCTCGTCATCTTGCCCGCGGGTAAGATTTCGACTGCGCAGCTCGTGCAACCCCTGGCGAACGGCGCCACCGTGCTGGCACTTGAAGGAAACTTCGATGACTGTATGGCGCTTGTGCAACGATTGGCAGACGAAGAGAATGTCTACCTCGCCAACAGCATGAACTCGCTGCGCCTTGAAGGCCAAAAGACGGTCGGCATCGAGATCGTTCAGCAGTTCGACTGGCGCGTGCCAGACTGGATCATCATTCCGGGCGGTAACCTAGGCAACGTCAGCGCGCTTGGCGCTGGGTTCAATCTGATGCGCGAGCTTGGAATCATCACGAAAACGCCACGCATCTGTGTTGCGCAGGCGGCCCATGCCAATCCGCTCTACGAATCTTATTTGAAAGGCTTCGAGTCCTTTGCGCCGATGGTACCGAAAACCACGCTCGCCTCCGCGATTCAGATCGGCAATCCGGTCAGCCGCGACAAGGCCATTCGTGCCCTCAAGCAGTTCGATGGATTGGTCGAGCAAGCCACCGAGGCCGAGCTGGCCAATGCGGCCGCGCGCGCCGATCGCACGGGCATGTTCTGCTGTCCCCACACGGGCGTTGCCCTCGCCGTGCTGGAAAAGCTCATCGCCCGCAAGTTGATCACCAAGGGTCAAAATGTCGTCGTCATCAGTACCGCCAACGGTTTGAAATTCACCGACTTCAAGATCGGCTACCACGACCAAAAGCTCAAGGATGTGCCGCAACCGCATCACGCCAACGCGCCGGTGTCGGTACCCAATAACTACGACGCCGTTCGGGATCAGGTCAGGCGCGTGCTGGATCAGCAGGGGCGTTAAGCCACCTTCACCGGGACATGGCTCATCGCGTGTTCGGCCATCGCCGTGATGGTGAGGCTTGGATTGACGCCGAGGTTTCCCGGAATGGTCGAGCCGTCGACAACAAATAGACCCGGGTAGTTGAAGACCCGCCCCTGCACGTCGACAACACCCGTCTCCGGCGAACCGCCAATGGGACAGCCCCCCATGAAATGGGCCGTGGTCGATACGTTCGCCAGGACCTCCACGATGCCGCTCTGGGCGGTCCCCTTCATACGTTCGGCCATTTTCTGCGCCAATGCCTGGCCGTTGGGAAAAAATACCGGCACCGGCCTGTCCGACGTCCACTGCGAAACCAGGCCAAGCCGCCACGGCGAAAACCACCGACGGCCAAGCCGCAAACGCAAGAAGTTGTCGACCGGCTGCATGATCAACAATATCGCAGTACGTTTTGCCCAGCCAAACGGAATCGTCGCACGAAGGCCACGCAACGGATGCCGCAACATCGTGCCCATCCATCGCAACCAGCGTGGCATCGCCCCTCCACCTCCGGTCAAGATGGTCCCGAGCAATCCCATCGCGTCTGAACCATGGTTGTAGCGCACCATCTCGACGTGCGTGTCGTCGTCGATGTACGCACCGCTCGCGATGGCGATGCCGCGGCTATTGTCGGTACCATCCCCCGCCCGAACGCCCAAGAGGGCCTCGCTGTTCGTGCGCACAAAATCCCCTAGAAGCGACGACAAAGCCGGCAACCACCCGGATCTCTGGCAGCGCAACAACAAATCGACGGTGCCAATCGCCCCCGCCGATAGGACCACGTTGCGGGCACGAATCGTACGACGGGGATGCGACCAGCCCGTGGAGCGTTCGACCGTCAGGCTGTACCCGCCCCCGGTCTCGGGCGCCAGGCGGACCACCTGGTGCTCGGCCAAGATCTCGGCGCCGTTTTTCTCGGCAAAATACAGATAGTTCTTGTCGAGTGTGTTCTTGGCGCCAACGCGGCAACCCACCATACAGGCGCCACAATGGGTGCAACCTGTTCGCGCAGGGCCCTGGCCATCGAAATAGGGATCCGGCACCTGCCGGCCCGGCTCACCGAAAAACACGCCCACCTCGGTTGCCTTGAAGCTCGCCCCCCTGCCTTCTTCGCTCACGATGTCGCGCAAGAGCCGATCCGCAGCGTAGAGCTCGGGCGCCGGTACGACACCCAGCATCCGGCGGGCCGTCGCATAGTGGGGCGCGAGAATCGTCCGCCAGTCCTGACCAGACCAGGCCGCCGAGGCAAAGACCTTGTCGTCCGGTTCAAGCAACGTATTCGCGTACACCAAGCTGCCGCCACCCACGCCTGCGCCATGCAGCACGAAAGCGTCCTTCAGCAGCGTCATTTGCAGAATGCCGTACAAACCCAGGCGGGGTTTCCAGAGAAAGCGCCGCCAATCCCAGCTTGTCTTTGCGAAATCCTCGGGCCGATAGCGTTTGCCCTTTTCCACCACGAGAACTCGATAACCCTTCTCAGACAGACGCATGGCCGAGACCGACCCGCCAAATCCGGAGCCAACAACGACGAAGTCGTAGTCAAACGTCACCACGCGGACTTTATAGCGCCGAAGACACTCAAGGGGTTGCGCCAGGATGCCGAACTTTCAAGGGATCCTCCGGAAAGGGCACCATGCACTCCACCACCGATCCCAAGACCTACCTGCGCAACCTATTGACCCGCGTCCTTGCGGACGGAACCATTGATGATGCCGAACGGGCCGAACTCCAGGCCTTCTACGCAACGGCGATGCTCAGCGTGTCGGATGTGAAGGCGGTTTTTGGTGAGTTCCTCGAAGCGCTCAAGCGCGACGTGATGGCGGATGGGATCATCACAGAAGAAGAGCGGAAACGCTGTCGCAACGCGATCATCGCGTTGAAAGTTCCGCGTGCCCTGCTGTC
>JAWXBF010000234.1:0-18979 GCA_034439895.1 Deltaproteobacteria bacterium | reverse complement strand
TGCGCACAGCAACCTCCATGACCGATGTTCCTCCGGCGGCTGGGAAGACCTACTACTATGCAGTTTCCGCGAATGACGCCGTTGCCGAGTCGGCACTTTCGCCGGCAGGATCGGTCGCCTTTTGATACAGCCCGCTTCGTGCAAGATACTGAATCTACGGCATTAATATTCAGGCCGGATCTTCCGATACGCCTTGAATGGCGCGAACTGTGCTGTCCGTGGCGATTGCCGCTGTTTTCGCGACCGCCTTTGCGGACTGTGTCTCGTTGGACAAACCAACGGGCAGTGGCGCGGCCACGGGTGGAACGACCGGTGGAGACGGTGTCACGGGCGTTCCCTTTGGCCCGGCTCAACCGATGTTCAGTGGTGTTGCCGGTCCGTACCAGAAACCAGATTCGATCAGTATTGCACCGGGTTCGCCGCTCAATTACGACGGACTGAATCTGTGGGGAGGCGGTTGTTGTTTTGGTGGCACGGATGGCGGTGACTGGGCGTACTACGAAGAAATCGACTTCGGAGAACACTGCGCTTTTGACAAGATGATTGTCACCTATGCCTCGCCGATGATGGTCGGGCGCATGCGGGTAAAATTAGACAATCCGCAGGGACCAACGGTTGGCGAATTCGCGTTTACCACGCCAACCGGTCCTGATTTCGGCACGCTCGCAGACGTGACCGTGAACCTCATGCCCGTCAGCGGAAAACATTTCTTGCTGATGCAGTTCGTCGAAGGTTTCGGGATCGGGAACTTCGAGCGCTTTATCCTCGAAGCATCGGGAGAGCGGACGGCCTGTCCCGCCGCGCAGTAGCGGCCCGATCTGTCATACGGATTTGTGGCATTCAGTCGAACGGATTGCGCGGCATCAGTTTTTTGGGCGCTTTTTTCTTTGAAAGTGTCGCGGTGCCGCTGCCGTGTGAGCCGACGTGATGGGGCTTTGGTACTGATTGCAAACGCGTGAACACGGGCTTGTCGAGATCCGGTATGACCGCAATCTCCACCGGCTTGTATTCCGCAAGCGAGATCGAAAGCGCCACCCGCTCATCGCTGCGTTCAAGATCAAGCGTGGCGGGTGTGATGCCGAGCTGTTTGCCGCTCGCATCTGAAATAACAGCACCTTGTGGAGACGAATCGACGGAGATTGATACCGTGGTGGGCAAGGCGGGTTCGACCGGAGGTGTTGCGGGGGTGGGCGTGGCAACGATCGGTATTTTCGCCGACGGTTCCACCGGAGTTCCTCGACCCATCGCAATCACGAGTCCGGTGGCCAACACCGCGGCGCCGCCACCGAGCCCCAGCCACAGCTTCGTCCGGCTTTTGCCCGCGACGAGTTCGGTGCCGCCGCTGATGCTGACTTCGGGGAGCGATTGATTTGTGCCCGTCGGAGGCGCGACCGGGGGCGCACGCGTCTGTACCCGCGGTCTTAGTTCGACCATCTCAATGCCTGAACCAGCGAGCTCGATCTCTGCATCTTCGGGCAACGCCTCAAGCGCCGCAAGTTCCTCGGGCAGGATGCGATCCTTGCTGTCCGTGACTTCGTCCTGAAAGATCTCTTTCAGGAAGTTCGGCAACCGCTGGCTGAAGTAGCGCTGTTCGACCAGCACCGCCTCGAGATCCATCGCCATGGCTTTGCCGCTTGAATACCGCAACTCGGGCTTGCGTTGTAGCGCGCGCATGACCACCTTGTCGAGTTTGGGCGGAACGTCGGGGTTCATCGACGACGGCAGCGGAATCGGCATATCGAGTATTGCCTTCATCGCGGCGAGTGCGTTGTCGGCCTTGAACAGTCGACGTCCAGTCAAGCATTCGTGTAATACGATTCCGAGTGCGAACAGATCCGAGCGATGATCGACCGGTTGTCGATTGATTTGTTCGGGCGCGAGATACGCAACCTTGCCCTTGACCGAGCCCGCCTGCGTTCGCGTTTCCTTGACCTCTTCGGCCGCGCGCGCGATGCCGAAGTCGAGCACCTTCACGGCACCGTTGAACCCCAGCATGAGGTTGGCCGGTGTCACGTCGCGATGAATGATCCCGAGCGTCTTGCCTTCGGCACCTGTCATGCTGTGCGCGTGGTTGAGGCCGAGCGCTGCTTGCCGAATGATCTCGGCAATCACATCCGGGGGCGAGGTCCGACCGAGATCGGCGAGTTTGGCCATCACGGCGCTCAGGTTCCGGCCGTGGACGTACTCCATGGCCAGGAAATGAGACCCCTCGATTTGGCCGAACTCGAATACCTGCACGACGTTGGGATGCGAGATAAGCGCCGAGATCTTGGCCTCGTCGATGAACATCTCGACAAAGCGGGCATCGCGGGACATGGCCGGCAAGATACGCTTCAAGACCAGGACCCGGCGAAAGCCTCCCGTGCCCGGGGCGACGGCTCGAAACACCTCCGCCATACCGCCCACACCGATCTTCTCGAGGAGTACGTAGCGCCCGAAACGTTCAGGCGAGATCTGGGGTCGAGCAGACGGGGCCACCAAGGTCCCTCAAAACTAATGGATTTCGCCCCGGCGATCCAATTGTCCCTCGATTGTTTTGAAATGAAACAATCGATGTGGAATGACTGTTTTCTATGGCCCAGTGCGTTGATTGAGACTAAACCCCGGGTGCAACCTCTGGTACGATGGGCCCCATGGTCCTGGCTGATATGCACAAACCCTTCCCGAGAATGGTGCTGGCGTCGTTGCTTGTGGCAATGATCGTGGGTGCCGCGGAGCCCGCGTTAGCCCAGAGCAAGGCGGAAATCAAGGCGGCCAAGCAGGCCTATTCTCGCGGTGAAAAGGCCTTTCAGAACGGTCAGTACGAGGAATCGCTGGTTGAGTTCGAGAAGGGATACGGACTTTCTCAAAAGGAGCTCTTCCTCCTCAACATCGCCTACGCGCACGAGAAACTCGGACACCTTGAGGAGGCGATCGACTATTACGATCGATACCTTGCCACCGGTCTTGAGCCCGATGAACGGGCCGAGGTCGAGGCGCGGGTCGCCGAGGTGAAAGCGGCGATGCCGCCTGCGACGCCGCCACCCGCTAGGGTGGTGATGGCCCCCGAGAAAACGGAGAACCCCTTGTTGGCCGAAAAATCCGTCGAAACCAAGGCCAAGCCGACTTCCGTACCTCTGACCGAGCGATGGGAGTTTTGGGTAGGCGTTGGTGCCGTGGTTGTTCTGGGGATCGTGATCGGCGTCGCTGCTTCGGGCGGCCCGGAGTTTCAAAGCCGTGGCTCATGGGGGGCACGTCAGCTGTGAGAACATCTCTGCGTGTCTATACCTTGGCCATTTTGGCGACGTTGTGGTCGTCGTGCGGTTCGGATCTCGCCGAAGGACAAACTTCGGTGGTACTGACCGTCAAGAACAGCGCCGATGCGCCGGTACCCGTCGAGATTGTGATTCGAGCGCTACTCAATGGCGTGACGATCCCGATGGGGACGATTGCGGTGGCATCCAACACTGCGCCCAATTCCGACGGCTTGATGGGTGACATCGTGTTTCTGCCACCACCGGTGGCGCCGGTTCCGGATGGTGGATCGAACAATCGCGAGTTCACTTTCGAGGCTGAAGGCAGGGCTGAAAGACGAGAGGGTGCGCCTGCGGTATCCCGCGGCTCAGTTTCGTTTGAGTTTGTTTCTGACCGACAAAAGCGGGTGACCCTCGTGTTGTGGCCGCTCGCATCCACCAAGGCCGATGCCGGCGCTAGGGTGCCGGGCGCCGACGCCGGTGTGAACGAGATGGATGCGCGATAGGCATCGTCTGGCGTGGGTCGCGGCATTTGCGGCGAGCTTGTTGGTTTCATCCGTAGCACAGGCTGCTCCTGGTGCCGAGGCCGAGATATTTCCGCTGTCTCAGGTGCAGGCGGGGATGGAGGGCTACGGCCTAACCGTGTTTAGTGGAACGACACCGGAGCGCTTCAAGGTTCGGGTGGTTTCTGTACTGCGAAACTTCATGCCGAAGCAGGACATCATCCTGGTGCAAGTCGAGGATGAACGCGTCAAGCATAGCGGCGTCGCGGCCGGCATGAGCGGCAGTCCCATCTACCTGCAAGACCGCCTCGCGGGTGCACTGGCTTATGCTTGGACTTTCGCAAAAGATCCGATGGCAGGCATCACGCCCATCGAATCCATGATCGAGGATTCTCGCCGACCGATGCGGGCAGGAAGGGCTGAATCCGGGGTTGCCAAACCCGCCACAATGTCGCCCCTACAACCGTCGATCATGCCGGTGGCGTTGCCGCTGTCCTTCTCGGGCATGGATCCGCAATCGGTCGAAAGCATGCGTGCGGGGTTGATCGAGCTTGGCCTCACGCCGGTTGCGGCAGCGTCAGGGGGTCCGGACAAGAAGCGTGCAGCGATGCCGGTGCATCTTGTACCGGGCGGCGCGGTGGGTGTCGAACTTGTGCGCGGCGACATGAGTGCGGTCGCGACCGGCACCGTCACAGCCATCATGGGTAATACGGTTCTCGCCTTCGGCCATCCGATGATGGGCTCGGGCCAGGTGAACCTTCCGATGGTCGGTGCCGAGATTCACGCGATCCTCCCCAGTCTCGCTTCTGCATTCAAGATTGCGTCGCCACTCGGAGAGGTGGGCGCGATTTTACAGGATCGACGCACCTGCATCGTCGGAAAGCTGGGTTCGCCCACCGATCGCATCTTGGTGACCGTCAAGGTGACGGCGGAAAGTGGTATCGTTCGTCCATTTTCCGCCGAGGTGGCACGCCACGAACGCCTGACACCCATGCTGGTGTCGATGGTTGTCTCAAGTGCAGTTGCCGATGCCGAGCCGGATCCACTCGACGTCATGGTGGACTTGCGCACCCGGTTTGAGGTGAAGGGTCTCGCGCCATTTGAGGTCAGAGAGTACGTGTTTTCACCCACCGGGTTTGGTGCTCGAACGGTGTTCGGCAGCCACGGATTGCGGGCGCTGGGCACGATCCTGGGCAACAACTTTGCGCCCGCCGATCTGGTGCGGGTGGATCTCGATGCGAAGATAGCGTTTCGCAAGGATGTGTCACAAATCGTGAGCGCACGGATTTTGGGCTCGCCCGTGCGTCGTGGGGACACGGCCAAGGTTGCAGTGACCTTGCGCCCTTTTGACGGAAAAGATTTCGTGATGCCGATCGAGGTGAAGGTTCCGGCGAACATTTCGGGTGACACCGTGAAGGTTGAGATCGCCGCGGGGGAAGCCGTTCATCCCTTTGTGCCTTCGCCCAAAAACCTGCGTGAACTGTCCGAAAATCTGAAAAAATTCTACCCGGGAAACTCGATGGTGGTGAGTCTCAGTCGGTCGGAAATCGGCGCGGCGATTCGTGGCACGATTCTGTCTGCATTGCCTCCGGCGGCGCTCGATACCCTGAATCCAGGCCTCGACACGGAACGCCCCGAATTGCATCCGGTATTCGACCGAACCGTTTTTGCCTCGACCCGCGTGTTGAGCGGCAAGATCGAACTGGTGGTGCCACTCAGGGACGAGCCCCTCGGTCGCGTTGACTGACGGTTAAAGTCGGGACGGGCCGTGGTGGCGGACGGGAATCAGTGTCCGCGTCGAACGCGGCCTTCGCGGGCGGCGATGAGATCCGGTCGTGCCACGGACGGATCGCCATAAGTGTTGCCGGCACGATCGCGGCCGCGGGCCAGGTAGATCTGGTGGTAGTAGGCGTGTTCCTGATTGAATTTCGTATGCGTGCTGATGAATCGCATTGTATAGCCACATCGGCGAAGTGTGCTGCGATTGGCTTCGCTACCATGGTAGAGCGCCGCCGAATGCAGGCTGCAATGGTTGGGCTCAAGATCGAGGGTGACGGCAGTCGCCTCGTTGCGGTTGCGCCGGGCGATCTCTTTCGGGAAGGTATTGATCGCGGTGTCAGCTTCTTCGTAATCGGCATCCCCTGACAGGTGGGTTCGGGGAACGATGCGCATCGCCCCGTTTTCGTCACCACTCGCGTCGATCGCAAGCCAGACCGTCACCACCTCCATGGGGTCGAGCAGGTGGCGCCAGTAATACGAATCCTGATGCCAGGGAACGCGTTTGCCGGTGCCCGCGGGTTTGCAGAGAAAGTGGCTTGAGAATAACGCGATGTCGGGACCGAGAATCGGTTCGACCAGATCGAGGATGGCGTCGTCGAAGAGCCACTCGAACAGGCCCGGATCGCGAAGGTGCGGCACGTCCATGTCCTCGGGCCTTCGATCGGCAGGCCAGGCACTCAGCAGGCCTTCGAATCGGGACTGCAAACCAGCGAACTTCGCCGGCGAAAGCACCGGTTGGTCGAACTTGAGGTAGCCCTCCTTGTGGAAGTGGGTGGTTTGGTCCGGTCGCAACCGACCGTGCGTTTTTTGAACGACCTGTCCGGTGATGATAGTTCCCGGAGTGGGCGGCGATGCAACTTCGACGCGGTGATGGGTGTTTGCGGCGGTTACCATGCAGGATAGGATGTATTGCTGGCGTTTTCTGCGCGCTGTCGCCGCCTGACCGAACATGTCGTCCGTTGATGTCCCCAAAGTATTGAGGCTAAAGCACTTCGTGCGGGCACCCGCCGCGTGTCACGTTGCGTCGCGATTGCAGGGTGTCGCGAATCTTCCGCCACTGCACCGACATGACTTCCTGGAGATCTTCTGGATCTCGAAGGGCCGGTTGTTGCACACCATCGGAACCGAGATTCGTCCCCTTGAAGCCGGGCATCTGTTCTGGGTGGCGGCGGACGACGTTCACGGCTTTCGCACCCGGGATGACAAAGGGTATCACATTACCAACGTTGCTTTTGCGCAGTCACACTGGTTGCAATTGATGCAACGCTACGAATTGCGACTCGATCTTTTTGCGGAACCTATCGCCCGGCGTGAGGTGCGGATGGGAAATCTGGCACTTGCGAACTTGCAACAACATGCGGGCGAATTGCTGGCGGGGGGCCGCGACAAAAAAGCACTTGATCGTTTCTTGTTGAACTTACTGCATTTGCTCGAACAGCATCCCAGTGCGGAGTCGGCCTCGCGACCGCCACCCTGGCTGCGGCATGCGCTTCAAAAAATGCGAACGCCTGCGCATCTGGAACGTGGTACCGAGGCGTTGGTTGCGTTGTGCGGTCGCAGTCCGGAGCACCTCGCGCGCGAGTGCCGACGCTGGCTGGGAAAAACACCGACGGTGCTTGTGACCGAGTTGCGTCTGGATCGCGCTGCGGTCGAGCTGACCGAAACCGAAACACCCGTTCTCGAACTTGCGCTCGCCCTTGGCTATTCGAATATCAGCCATTTTTATCGGCTATTTTCGGCGCGTTTTGCCACGACTCCGGCAAAATATCGGGCCACCCAGCGTGACGAACAGGCTCGAATCTTTGGCGCTACAGGCTCCTGAGCATTGCCTCGGCTGGCAAGGCATCCCACAGTCCCGTCGCTCGCAAACAGTCAGCCAGTTTGCCATCGGGCAACACGTGGACGAAATGGCTTTGCGTCTCGGTGACGGGATCGGGAAGGCTCAGCGCAATGGCGTGTAAGGCGAGGCGATCAAGTCCGAATTGCTCGCGGAACAAACGATTGTGTTCGCCCTTGCCATAATTCGCATCACCGATGACGGGACACGAAACGTGTTTCAAATGACGGCGAACCTGGTGCAAGCGCCCGGTATGGGGTTGCGCCAACACCAGGGCATAGCGCTCCCAGGTCGCAAGGGAGGTGATCGTTGTTTGCGACGGAACCCGTGGCCCGTCGGGTTTATTCGGGATGGGATGATCGACAAGCTGCGAACCGTCCAGATGACCGCGGACGATGGCGATATACGATTTTTGCACCGCAGGGGTTGCCCACTGTTCGCTCAGCACGCGAACGGCATCGGCTGAAAACGCCAGACACAGGGCACCGCTTGTGGCTCGGTCGAGACGATGCACCGGCCACACCCGTTGGCCAAACTGGGCCGCAGCCTGTGCGACGATTCCGCCACCGTCGTCGGCCCACCCGGGGTGGACCACGATTCCGGAGGGCTTGTTTACAATCACCAGGTCGGGCGTGCGCAAAAGGACGGGAAGCGGACCGTTCACGCGTTCTGGGATACCATGGACAGCGGCGGCGCGCTTTCTGGGCCTTCGCGAAAATTCCGTGTAGCCTTCGCCGATGCAACATTCGGGTTGGCGCAAAAGGCTCGCAGTTTTGACGGTGATTTCGGCATCCTTCGGTGCCTGTGCGACCGGGATGCCACGTGCGGTTCGGCAGCAACATGCCGCGCCGGCCATCAGTGCCTTGCAGGCCGGTCGATTCGAGGACGCCAGGGCGGCGGCGGAAAAGGTCCTTGCGCAGCAACCCCGTGCCGTGGAAGCACATCTGGTTCTTGCGATTGCCCGGTATCGCGAAACCATGCACGGCTTCGTCGTCGCCATGTTCGGTGCCACGTCCATGTTCATGGGAAACCGCGGCTATGGAACCGTATTGCGGAATGCCATCAAGACGACCGAAAGCGATCTTGCTGTCGTTGAACAGCACCTGTCGAAGGCCGTTGTCGACGATGTTTCGCTCGACCTTTGTCTGGCTTGCTGGGAATACGACTGGAATCACAGCGGTGAGGTCGATGACAATGATCGGCATCTGATGGAGGTCGAAATGGGCGCCGATGGCGAGCCCTATCCGGACGGCGATCCCCGGCGGCGTCCCACCTTCCATTTTGATGTCGGAGATGTCCACTGGGCTCGGGCGATGATTTCGTTTCAGCGGGCGGTGTTCGACTTTGTTTTGGCGTTTCGCTTCGAGGACGCCCTGGCCCAGGCATTGCAGAACGACGACAAATTTCGTATCCCGCTCGATTCCAAAGAACGCATCACTGCCATGCGCACTCGGTTGCTCGAAGGGTTTGGTCATTCGGATGCGTCTCGCCTTGCCATCGTTGCGGAGGCGGACGACGATCGCGAATGGGTGCCGAATCCCGGGCAAAAGAACCACCCGCTTCCACTTCCGGTTGATCAGAAGCTTTTCGATACCTGGGCGACGATCGTGGACGATCTTCGGAAGCTCGTGAAGGGACAGGAGTCGATCGATGTTGCGCAAGCGGCGCAGGCAGGCGACCACCAGTGGAAAAATCCGCCCCAGGGTTTTATCAACATCGGCACCCTGTTCGAGCATCCGAATGACATCGTTGTCACCAAGGCTGAGGCCGAGTCAGTTGAGGATCAGGAGCGCAAGGCAGTTGAGAAGTTTCTGTCGACGATGTTTGGCGCTGCCTATGTTCCCTCCGCCAAGGCCTCGGGCCTCATCACCCATCTGCGTCGCATGCGAGACGAAGTGGAAGGTGGTCAGGAATCCATCGAACGCAAACTGCGCTACCTGCTCTGGCTGAACTAGCGCTGGGCTTTTTTTAGCGTGAACGACAGCTTCGGAACCGGCTCTCCGGTGCCGTAGAGCCAGGTATAGGCGAAGTAAGATGCGAGGACCCGTTTCGTGTAACCGCGCGTTTCGTCGTACGGTATGGTTTCAATGAATTCGTCGAGTGGCTGGTTGCCCCGTTCGACGAGCCAGCGATCCACGGCGGCTTCACCCGCGTTGTAACCGGAGATCGCAAGCGGTGTTGCGTCGGGGAAATGGTTGATCAGAAATCCGAGAAACTTGGAACCGAGTTCGAGGTTGGAGGCGGGGTTAAAAAGGGTCTCGCGGGTGATCTTGCTGGTCGAAAACCGTTGAGCGGTGGTCACCAGCATTTGCGTGAGCCCAATTGCGTTGGCGAAAGATTCGATGCGCGGATTGAACGCGCTCTCTTCGCGCATGATCGCCAGTTGTAGAAATTGCGGCACCTTGTTTTTGAGCGAATTGCTCTCGACGAGCTCGGGGAACGCGCGTGGATAGGACAATCGCCAGGCGGCTGCAATTTGGCCTTTCGGGTATTCAGCCTTGTAGGACATCAGCGTGTAGCGCGGTATCGCATGCGAGGCGCTCCAGACCCGACCCCGGTTCAGAACCACCGCCGTCAACCACAGCGCGCGTTCTCGCGCCGGTGTTTGTTCTTTGCCCGCCGAACGTGCCCCATCCCGGGTCTCCCGGCTTTCAAAGCCTGCCATCGCCTCGACCTTGGACAGCTCGCGCCGGGCCCAGTCACCCAGACCAAGCCGAGCGAGCTCGACTGCCCGTTGAAATCCCGCGGTGGCGTAGACCGGGTGCCGACCGAATTCGACCGGCAAGGCAACCGTGCCCATATTTTGGCGCAAGGTTGCGACCAGCTCACGTCGTTTTTCTGGTGCGAGCGATCGCAGCCGTTCAAATGCTTGCAAGGCGTAGACCGACAGCGGGTATTCGCGGATCGCGCGTTCGTAGTACGAAACGGCACTGGCCTTGTGTTTTTGTTGTTCTTCGATTCGGGCGAGCCAATACAGGGCGCGGCCCTCGGCGTACCACACGGTTTCGTGTGGAATCAGCTTGAGATTCTCCTGCAACCAGCGGGACGCCTCGGCGAAATCCCTCGTTTGGTAGGACGAAAATGCGAGGCGAAACAAGGCCTCGCCGAGCATGTCCCCGTTGGGATAGCGCCGGGAAATTTCCGACAGCACGGCCCGCGCGGATGCCACATCACCCTCGTCCTGGTGCAATTCGGCCATTCGCAAGCGGGCGTCATCCGCGTAAGCGTGTTCGGCGAAATCCTTTTCAATGCTCGCATACTGTGTCCGCGCGGTCTTGCGATCCCCGGCGCTGGCTCGACAGCGTGCGCCCTGGTAGAGCGACTTCACCGTGAGGTCATTGTCGTTGGCGGCCCGACAGGCGGCCTCGGCCTGCGCGTAGTACGGTACGGCGCGCGTGCGTTGTCGTTGCTTGAAGACGGCTTGCGCAAGGTTGTAGATCGCGACACAGGTTCGGCCGCGATCAAGCGATTTCGGCTTCAGCGCCATCCCGAGGGCGGCCTCGGATTCCTTGTGTTGCTGCTTGTCACCAAGGGCAATGCCCCGCTCCAGCCAGTCACTCGAACCCGGGGCGCGGAACGTGGCGGACTCGGCATTCGGCAGCCTGTCGACGATCACGGCGATGCGTTCCTCGGCACGCTTTGCCCAGGCTTCTGTCGGTGCGAGTCGCCAGATCATGCGCAAGCGCTCGACAATCTTGGCGGGCGCACGGCCGAGGTTTTCCATTGCGAGCGTCTGCCGAAAGCGAGCTTCCGCGCGCCGTGGACCCTGCTCAAATCGTTCCAGAAACGTTGCGGCGCGTTTTTCAAGTTCGTCCCACTTCTTGAGGCGTTCAAGCGCTTCGAGCGCGATGAGTTCGGCCTCGGCCGCCATCACGGCATCCTTGCCGACGCGGGCGGCCCAATCCAGTGCGGATTCGGTGTTGCCGAGTAGCAAGTGGGCGCGCGCTGCTTGATACGCGTGATAGTCGGAAAGCAGCGGATACGCTTTCCACAATGACTCGAAGCTGGTTGCGGCTTCCGTGGGTTTCGCGGCTTCGCCGAGCGACAACGCCTGCAGCAGGCGAACTGGCAATGCGACTTTCGATCCCGAACGCAACCCTTTGCCATTGTCCGCAAAGAGTTTTGCTGCCTCTTCGAAATTGCCGAGGTTGTAGGCATCCGCAGCGGCTCGAAGTTTCCCGGTCGCAAAGTAGGGCGCGAGCAGTTCAGCATCCAGTTCGGGTACCTTTTCCACCGACGCCTGCGCGGGTTGCATTGCCAGTAAGAAGGCAACGCAGTTCAGTGAGCTCGACAAGGCAAAGAACATCAAACCAGCCTACGGCCCGGGCGGGGCCGATGCAATTTCGGTGCTGTCGCTATTTCTTGAATACGCTGGTGCGGTTGCGACCGGCGTTTTTCGATGAATAAAGCGCTTCGTCCACCGCGGTCATGAAGGCGAGGGCGTGTTTGATCCCGTGTCCCGGTACGCTCGCGAGGCCAACGCTCACGCTCACCGAAATCGCGCGGTCTGCGACCTTGATCTCGGTTGCGTTGACTGCGTTGCGGATGCGTTCGGCCGCCACGAGGCCCTGTTTACCATCGGTACCACGGCAAATGACCGAGAACTCCTCGCCCCCCGTTCGCGCAAAAACATCCTCCACCCGGACCGAATCAAAAATCCGCGCCGCCACTTCGGTGAGAACGGCGTCTCCGAACGGGTGCCCGTACGTGTCGTTAACCTGCTTGAAGTGATCGATATCGATTCCCACCAAGGTCAAGGGTATGTGATGACGCTGGGAGTAGGAGAATTCACTCTCCAGTCGATCCATGAAGTACTTCTTGTTGAAGGCCTTCGTCAGATCGTCGCGCAAAGCCGATTCATACATCTGACGCGCAAACGTGACATCGACGTGGTCGTGATAGGTGAACTTGAGAATCGTGTTGCTACCGACCAAGATCTTGTCGCCATCCTGGAGTCGGTGCGTTTCCACCCTTCCGCCCTTGACCAGCGTGCCATTGGTCGATTGCAGATCGCGCAGCACGGGATGTCCATGTTCCATCACGATTTCGCAATGCTCGCGCGAAATGCCGTCATCGAGGATGCGGATATCGGCCTTCTGACCTCGACCCACAATCGTGCGTTCGCGGCCAACCCGGTACATCTCGCCGATCATCGTTCCGGCAAGTACCAGGAGAAACGCTTCATCGTTGTCGGGCGGAAACTCGCCCATGATAGGCGCCACATTCACGCTCGTCACATCGTCCCAGCTCATCACGCGGGTAGTGTAACACCAATCGTGGCACCAAGTGCACGTGCAATTGTTAGGAGCGGCAAGGCGCGTGGACCCATGGGCTCGACCATCGCACAGGCGTCGTGTAACAACGTGACCAGTCGGTTGTGTGACACGTTCGCAAACTGAACGTGTTCTTGATCTTCTTTGTCGTCGGCGTGTTGAAAGGCAATGCCATAGAGGTAGCCAAATTGCGCAAGGTCAGCCCGTTCGGCTTCGGAAGCACCGCCCACGATCGCCCCTACCTCGACGGCTGCTTGAAACAGCGCCGCGGTTTTTTCCGCGTGTAGCGTTTCGAGCGCTTCCAGGCTTGTCGGGGTGATCGCCGCCATGTCGCGGGCCTGACCTCGTACCATGCCCTCTATTCCTGCCGCCTTGCCGAGAACCCGGCTTGCTTCGAGGTAGCGGGCAGGCTCGGTCGCGCCCGCTCCGGCACGTGCGATCCACTCGAAGGCGAGTGTCAAAAGACCATCGCCCGCCAAGATGGCGGTTGCCTCACCAAACGCCTTGTGATTGCTCGGCCTTCCGCGCCGCATGTCGTCGTCGTCCATCGCGGGCAGATCATCGTGGATGAGGGAGTAACAATGGATTAGCTCAACCGCGGCGGTTGCGAGGCGAATCGGCGGCGTAAGGTCGGCACCGACGGCCAACGCCCCGGCGAGGCCAAACACGGGTCGCAGGCGTTTTCCGGGGGCAAGCAACGAATAGCGGATCGATTCGACGAGACGACCCGGATCACCATCGGTCGGCATCGGAATCTGCGCGTTCAGCAGCGCCTCCACTTCGTCGCGGCGAAGTGCAATCCACGCTTTTAGATCAAACACCGGTTCGCTGACGGCGATCACGGCTTTTCGTCGCCCGGATCGAGGGGGGTTGTTTCGGTCGTGCCGCCCGTCCGGGCAAGCAATACGTCGACGCGTTTCTCGGCGCTATCGAGAATCGTTGTGCCACGTTTGCACAACACAACGCCTTCTTCGAAACAGCGCAGGCTATCTTCCAGGTTCAGGTTGCCGCTTTCCAGCTTGCCGACCAGTTTCCGCAGGCGATCGAGCAGCTCGTCAAAACGTTCATCGCCGTTTGGGGTTTCGCTTTTCTGAGTGTCCATGGGTGCCGTGCCTGCTGCGTTCTTATCGTTCATCCGGCGCGCAATCAAGCGGCGTCGCCTTCCGGGCGCGTGCGTCATGCATCCGCGTGAATCGGTGGGCGTTTGTCGGTCCAGGGGCGCGCGCGTTCCAGCTGTCCGGCGAGTGCAAAGAGGGTGGCCTCGTCGCCGAGTCGGGCTGTGAACATCGAGCCGATGGGCAATCCATCGCCATTCCAGAACAGCGGAACGCTCATCGAAGGTTGCCCGGTCACATTGGCAAGTGGCGTGTACGGCATGAACTTGAAGACCTCGGCGACGCTTTTTTCCACGACACCCGGCACGCGCAACAGCACACCCAGCCCAAGCCTGGCAATCACCTTCTGCATGAAGCCCTCGAAACCGTGGGGGCGTAGCGATCCGATGGGGGGAGGGGGCAAGGCAAGGGTCGGCGTCAGCAGCACATCTATCTTCTCGAAGTGCCGGGTGGTGGCACGGGTCAAGGCCTGCAGGTTTTGGCGAGCGTTCATGAAGCGCCGTGCCGAGGTTTGTCGGCCAATGAGGTTGACGACCCAGGTGTCCGCCTCAAAGTCACCTGAGCGCGCCGTTTTCCCAAGGAGGCGGGAACTGAGATCAATTTCCGCCGTGAGCGCAACCGCAACACTTGCAAAGAAGTCGTTCGCGAACTCCGTTTTCGAGATGCCGAGTTCAATCGGCTCGACCGTGTGTCCAAGTGACTCGACGAGTTGCGCGGCGTCGTCAAGTGCAGCACGGCAATCGGGGTGAAGCGTTCCGGGCATGTGGGGCAGGGCGGTGATGCCAACGCGCAGGGGCCGGGGATCCTGCTGACAAGCCTGTAGATAGGAAGTCGCCGGTGCCTCGATGGAGAACAGTCCGGTTGGTTCCGGGCCGAGGGTCGCATCGAGCAACGCCGCGCTGTCGCGCACCGATCGCGTGATGGCGTGTTCCGAAACAAAGCCAAACCAGCTCTCGCTGATGAGAGGACCAATCGGGGTTCGACCGCGCGAGGGTTTCAAGCCGAATAAACCGCAACACGAGGCCGGCATCCGAATCGAGCCACCGCCGTCACCACCGTGTGCCATCGGCACGACCCCCGATGCCACGGCTGCGGCCGATCCGCCGCTCGAACCCCCGGCGATGAACCCGGCCTTCCACGGCGTGCAAACGGGCTTGTGTAACTCTGGTTCGGTGAAAGGCACGAGCCCAAATTCGGGGGAGGCCGTTCGACCGAGAAAATTCAATCCCGCGGCGCGCAGGCGTTGCACAAGGGTTGCATCCACGTCGGGTACGTAGTGCTCGAAGAATCGGCTACCCCCGGTGAGGCGCACCCCGGCCCAGGGCGCACCGAGATCTTTCAATAGAAACGGAACGCCTGCAAACGGTCCGTCAGGAAGGGGCTGTGCTGCGAACGACCGGGCGCGATCAAAGGCGTGGGTCACGACGGCGTTGGTTTGTGGATTGACCTTCAGAAGCCGCTCAATCGCCGCTTCACACAATTCGCTCGCACTGATTTGTCCGGTGCGGACGAGCTGCGCGAGGCCGAGGGCGTCGTGCTGGTTGTATTCGGGAAAACGCATGACGGATCATCCTTCGAGATCGCGGGGCCTTTGTTCCGCGTACGCTATCGCGGGCGCAATTTGTTCGGGGGTAAGATTTCGCCAGAAAATGTGCCACGCATTGAGGCGCACCATGCCCGAGCAGTTGCGGACGTACCAGGGGACAATGAAATTGTCGGGGCGCGAACGCCAAAAAAACGACGGGAATTCGCGGGTCATCACCTTCCAGATGTCGCCGCCGATGCCTTCGCCCTGTGCCATGCGATCCACCACGAACTTCGACAGATAGATGCCCGCCGGCGATTGCTCAAGCAAGGCCGCGCCCCGGTAGCCGGATTCGATGAAGGCGCGCTCGTAATTTCGATCGAGGACCCCCGGCAACATTCGTCGTTTGAAGGCCGATTCGATGAGTGCCTGCAGCCTCGGTTTATCGATCCCCTCAAGCGAGGATGCCGACCGAACGGTGGAGCCCTTGCGAATCAGCGTGCCGGCTCCATTGATCGTGAACAACTCACGCAACAGGTTGAGCGGGTTCACGACCGATGCGGTCATGCGATGGGGGGCTTGTTCGAGCAATTGGCGGGTGCGTCGCAGCACCAGCTGTTGCCGTCGCGACAGCGTGTCCTCCTTCATCAAAAGGTCGTAGTCGGTCGCCAGGTTGATGACCGAAATATGCGGTGTGTTGCGCCTTCCAAGGCCTGATCCCGTTGAAAGGTAAACGACCTTGTGGCTTTCAAGCGTGTTGCTCAGGCGCTGCAGCAAGTTGAATCGATGATCGACCTGCAGCGTCTGGGCAGTTTGCATTGACACGAGTGGAATCGAGCCTCTGGTAATCGCAGCACGAATGGCGGCGAGATCGTCGTCGCTCATGTTGGCCTGGACCGAAATGATCTCCGCCGGGACGAGATCCTCCTCAAGCCAATCCTTGACTCGCTTCGCGTTGGTGTCCGCGTCGGTTGCGTCAAAGAGTCCGAGGATGACGATCGGAATCAGCCCGAGGCCGGCCAGGATGCGCAGGTCAAAGTGCAAGGGATCGAGGGCATTTTTGACGACCCCGGCCTCGGCGACAAGGATGGCAAAGCTCTCTTTGCGCTCGGATTGAAAGAGCTTGAGGTAGAGATCGATGTCGGCCTTCTGGCCCACGCTTTCGAGGAAACGCTGAATGACATCAGGTTCCATGTTGCGTGCTCCATCTCATGGCGCCAGCAAACGTTTCGCAGGCTTGGACGAGATCGGTCACCGTGACAAATTCATCCGCCGCATGCGCTTGTGCGATGTCTCCCGGGCCGAACACCACGGCGTCGATGCCCCTTCTCGAAAACAGCGCGGCCTCGGTCCAAAAGTCGAGCGACAACGTTGGTCCGGGATCACCATGGCGGCTGTTGCCAAGCAAGGTGCGAAACATTGCTTCGTCTGCCGTTGCAAACGGTGGCTTGTCTTTTTCGTTCACCCATTCGAGGCGAGCGGATCCGGCGGCGGTGCGTGCGGCGTTTTCGCATTCGTGCAGGATGGTTGCGACTTCGGTGCCGGGCGGTGGTCGGACAGACAGATAAAGCTTCGCCTCCGAAGGGATCACATTGAATGCGATGAAGCCCTCGATGCCGGCGATGTTCAGGCAGATCCCCTTGAATCCGCCGCGCTCGATCTCGCGATGTTTTGTGGCCACGTCGTCCATCGCAACCGCGGCCCGGGACAGGATCACAAAGGGCGATGGCAACTGATCCGCACGCGACGAATGCCCTCCGGGAGAGGTTGCCCGCACGTGGGCGCTGCCAATACCGCGGTGACGAATGCCCATCTTGCATCCGGTCGGTTCACACACGATCACGTGCTTGAATGTGGTTGCGCGTGGGCTCGACAAAAAGGCCTGAATGGCACTGCCACCGTGCTCCTCGTCGCCGGAAAAGAGCAACGCAACCCCGTCGGGCGGTTCGCCGCTGTCGTTGCAGAGCGCGACGGCCAAGAGTGCTGCTGCGATCGCACCCTTCGTGTCGGCGCTGCCGAGGCCGTAGAGCCTTTCGTTTTCCCGGTGCAGCGTAAGAGGGGGCCGAGAGTAGCCGGCGTTGGCCGGTACGGTATCGAGATGCGCGTTGATGAGCAGGGTGGGCGTTTTTTCGCCGAAACGCGCATAGACCGAGCAGTGCTGACCGGTTGGAAGGATCTCGACATCGCGGCCGCCGAGCTGGCGCAGCGATTCTGCCAGCGATTCGCACACGATGCGCTCGTCACCGGTGGGATTCTGCGTGTCGTGTGCAACCAGCACGGTGAGGCGCTGTATCAATGTTTCGGCCAGCAGGGAGGGGGCTCCGGACATGGCGCAAACAATGCGACGTGCACGAGCTACCGTCAACGTGGGGAATATTTGTTACGCTACGGTCCGTGAGTCCCCCGCCATCCCCCACCGGACCGTTTGCGTCTGGACCCGCCTCGGGAGCCCCGACGCTGGCCGCCGTGGCGGACCCGGCGGATCCGATGGTGGGCACGATTCTGGGGGACCGCTACCGCATCGCTTCCCGAATTGGGGAGGGTGGGATGGGGATGGTTTACCTCGGCGAACACATCCTCATGAAGAAGCAGGTGGCGATCAAGCTCCTGCACGAGGATCTCGGTCTCGTTGACGATGCGGTCAAGCGTTTCGAACGCGAAGCCCAGTCGGCGTCCCGCCTAAACCATCCCGGAATCGTGGGCGTTACCGATTTCGGTCGCGCGCAGAGCGGACTGCTGTTCCTCGTCATGGAATACGTCGCGGGTCGGTCGCTCGCGGAGGTCATTCGAGGAAGAGCCTTGCCCCTCGAACACGCGCTGCATTTGACCCGGCTCATCTTGCGCGGTCTGGCCCACGCCCACGAGGCAGGCATCGTCCATCGCGATCTGAAGCCCGCCAACATCATGGTGATCGAACGGGAGGGTGCTTCGGATGTCGTGAAGATCCTCGACTTCGGCATAGCCAAGATGACCGATCCCGCAGACAACCATGACGTGGCCTTGACCCGGGGTGGCATGATCTTCGGCACCCCGAGCTACATGTCGCCCGAGCAGGCGGCAGGCGATACCGTCGACACACGCTCGGATCTTTATTCCTGTGGTGTGATACTTTTCGAGATGCTGACGGGACGGAAACCCTTCATTGCGGACGATCTCGTCAAGTTGATGGCGATGCAGATTACGGCGCCGACGCCTCGTTTTTTCGAGGTCGCGCCCCATCTTAAGATTCCACGGTCGGTCGAAGCAGCCGTCATGCGCGCGCTCGCCAAATCACGCGAGGACAGGTTTACGTCGGCGCTGGAATTCCTCGACGCACTCGATGCTGCGGAAACGCCGACGCCCGGATTGCCGGTCGCACAATCGGTCGCGCAATTCACGACCACCGTCAAGCAACTGGGCGTTCGCGTGCGCGCCGAGGCGATTCGGACGTGGCAGGATCGCCGTCGACGCAACATCGCCGGTGGCATTCTCGCCGTGGTCCTTACCCTGACCGCGGTGACAGGGTTGTTCGGAGAATCGGACCCGGTGCCTGCGCCCGTGCAACCCGAACTGCAAAAACCGATGCAGCAGGTTGAGGCCAAGCTGGCCACT
Source organism: Deltaproteobacteria bacterium (assembly GCA_034439895.1). Classification (GTDB taxonomy): domain Bacteria; phylum Myxococcota_A; class Polyangia; order Fen-1088; family Fen-1088; genus JAWXBF01. The sequence continues at coordinate 123 of JAWXBF010000234.1, read as the reverse complement.
GGCGATCTGAAAGAAGCCCGGGTATTGCTGATGCAGCAACTCTCGAAACATCCAGATTCGGCTCGCATTCATTTTCACCTGGGCACGATCGCATTTGTCGAGAACCGTCCGGACGAGGGGTTG
>JAWXBF010000233.1:0-3645 GCA_034439895.1 Deltaproteobacteria bacterium | reverse complement strand
TTCACCCGACGCGGGCTGCGGCCCGTGCCCGAACGCATAGCCCAGCTCCCCGAACCACGTCAGGGCGGTGTCTTGGACGATGGATTCGTTGAGGCTCATTCGCTATGGAAGGTATTTGTCGTCACGCTTGTCGAAGGCCGGACGAGTGCCTTCCAAGATGTCTACTATTCGCGCGTTAATTGTCGGGTCTTCGATTGAGCCGCTGATGTATGTGACCGCGTTTTCGTGGTCCTTCTGCATTTCAGCGCAGATGATCTGCTCGGCATCGCAAACCACCGCCAAGTTCGGATTGTGGGTAACCACTACAATTTGGCGGCGTTTTTTTGCATCTTTGATGCAAGGCACCAGAGTTTTATAAACAGTCTGGTTGTCCAAATTTTCTTCGGGTTGGTCGATGATCAAGGGGATGTCATTCTGATCCACGAGAAGGTAAAAGATGAGAAGGAGGCTCCCACGCTCGCCGGGTGACAATTGCTCCAAGCCTTTCCCGTCCCAGCGAAGGTTATAAATCGGCGACAAAAACCCGAGTGAGTAAACGAAATCGTAAATCTCCTGAACACTCACCCCCTGCCGAAGCTGGTCCTTCACCAGGAGTGCTTTGCCATCGCGTTCAACCATTTTTGCAAACAACATACGCGTAAATCGGAGAGTTCCATGAGCAGAATCAAAGTTTGCATTCTCGAGGAGCCGCTTCAGTTCCGCCGCGCCTTCTTCATCCCCCATGAAAGGACCTACTTTGCGTCTGTTAAGTCGACCCAAGAATGACTCGGCGAATCCACTCTCGGCCATAGAAACATTGAAGGTGAGCTGAAATCGCTCACTCGCCGCCAACGGATGCAGCTTCAAGAAATCCTGAACCGCGCCGTAATACGCCTCGTAGTAAGCCCGCAGCTTTTGCTTCTCGCGGAAGATTTCGAGGAGTTTCCTGTCACGCTGCTTTCGCAAGGTCCGTAAATACTCTGGGAGACCGTCCAAGTCGGTTAGCTGCTTTTGCAGGAATTTGATTGAACCCAAAGCGTCATCAGTGCCGATGATTCTCGCTTTTCCCGCTTCCCAGTCTTTTAACAATTGGAGGAAAGATTGATACGCTCGTTGTGGCGCGCTCAGTTGCGCTTGTAGGCCTTCAGTCGCCGCGATCAACGCCTTCCTCTTGAACTGGGGCCCGCCGTTTGTATCGGACGAAAGTTTCAGGGCAATCGCCGCACGCTCCGCAAGCAAAGACTTGAGCGACGCAGTTATCGTGGTTGGGTCTACCTTGAAGGTGACTACGTTAGAGACGGCAATTCCTAATTCTTCGAACTCCGGCTTTGCCTCAGCAATGAACGCATCAACATTGCGCTCCAGATTCGTGAGCTTTCCTGCGAGCTTCTCGGCTGTGGAGTGCTTCTTTGCGGCTGCCAAATCGCTTACCTGAAGAGTCACTATTTCTACTTCGATGGCTTTCAGTTCCGCCTGTTTCTTTTCCAGTTCCTCAGTCGCTGCTTGTGACTGCTGCAACGCAGCTGGGTCCGAATCCGGTTTCGGAATATCGGCCGGCCGCGCCGCCGTGTGTGCGTCGAGTTCCCGATTCTTTTCCGCAAGTCGGGCTTCGATTGCCTTTCTATGCTGGGGCAAAGAGCGTTCTTCGGTTGCGACAATGAGCGCGTTACGCTCTTGGAGGTTGGACACAAACTGAGCGATTGCCTGATTCGTCTCTTCGCTTCGATGAGTAAGCAATTCATCGAGAGTTCCAAAGCCGAGTCGCTCCACTTCTGGAACATGGGAAAAGATGACTTGCTGGAGCTCTTTGTAGAAGCGATCGCCCTTGCCAGCACCAATCTCGTTGCAGATGTCCTCAAGATAGCTTTGCGGGATATATTTCACCTTCTCGACCGCGTCCGGACTTGGATTCACATCAAGGCTCGGAACCGAATCAGTAGTTCCGTCGGCCCAAGTCAAGGACGCCTCAAACTGGCGAGATTTGTTGTTCTTTGGTCGCCGGAATTTGGTGGGCGTTAGGAAGCTGAATTTCTCATACCGCGGTGTGTTGCCCAACAGTCCAAGGATATCGGAAAGAGCGCTTTTTCCGCTGCCCTTGTTTCCGATGACCGCAACCAATTCGTTGTTCAGAGAAAGCGAAGTGTCAAACCATCTTTCGGTTGTCGTAGCTGATGGGATTTTCTTCACCCGGACTGTCGTTGCTACGCGCGTCGCATGCTTAGCGGCTCTTGTGAGACTCGGAGGTACGTCGCCAACAAAGACTCGGTCTTCGGGTTCGTTCAAAATCTGCCGAAGACCGAAGAATGTAGGATCGGCTTTGATCCACGTGTGCCGGTCCTTATCCGGGCAAAACATTTCATCGAACTTGTGTGAGTCCGAACTGTGAATGCACGGTTTGAGCGTTTTGAATTCCGCCTTGAACTCGTCTATCGAGGCGTGTCTCTTTCCAAGAGCGAACGCGCGAGTCCCGTCATTGGATGAGAAGAGCATGTGCGACTTTTGAATCAATAATTTGCGGGCCAAATGCCCTTGGCCATCCCAGCTGCATTTGGAAAGGTCCTCGTCACACGGCAAGCAGAGCAGGTATCGGTCTTTGAAGAAGGACGGCTTGCTCTCAAGTATCTTGCTCACCTCAGAATGGTCGATCATCGCGTTCATCATTCCGACGAGCATGTCAGTTTGTCCTCGGAACTTTGAATGCTGAGCTTTGAGACGCTTTCCCAACTCAGCCAAGTTCTGGGGATTCAACGCCCATCTTTCGTCTTCGCTTCCTGCACTGGCATCTGCGGTAAATTTCAGTTCACGGAGAAAGTGTTCCTCTATGTTGGCTGGGGAAACGCTGTCGGCGAAGATGACGTGGAAGTTTACTCGGCTGTCCGCTCCATCGAGATTCCGGACGATGGTGGAAAGTCGAAGCTCAATATTTGGAAGAAAGAGAATCCCGGCAGCCCGTGTTGCCAGATCGTACCCAACGAGCGCCTTCAAATCAGTGTCGTTAGCGAGCAATGTTTTGAGGGCTGTATAGCCTTGAATCGTGAAGTAGTCAGTGATACCGACGACTGCGACATCGTCTTTGCACGCCTTCTCGATGAGTTGCTTTGCGTAAGCCTCGAAATCGCTTCCGAAGCCATTATTTAGGGCCGAGAAGGGAGTGTGGACTTGTAGGTCCCATTTTCTCCATTCGGAGCCGCGCGGATAAACAGGTGCTTGCATGGCGTGATTAGCTTTGAAGGTTTTCGACGCTCAACTGCCCGCTCAGGAGCTTCGGCAGCAGCGCGTCGCGAAGGGTGGCGAGGGTGCGGGATTGGTGGAGGTTGGCGGTGATCTCGGCGTAGAGCGGCGCGACTTTGGCGGTGAAGGCGGCCATGAGTTCCTTCGGCGGCAGCACGACGGGAATCGGGCGGAAGTTCTGTTTGCTGATTTCGGCGAAGGTGGTGCCAGTGGCGCGGCTTTCGATTTCGGCCATGTTTGCTTGGCACCAGTTCAGCATGAAGAAATTTGAGGCGCGTTCGTTGCACTTCATCGCGATGAAACCCTGATTGATGGCGACGGGCATGGCGGCGATGGCGAGGTAGCCGACCGGGGCGCGGGAGGAAAGCAGGAGCGTTCCAGCAGGTAGCAGACCGGAGGAGATTTTGGCAATTCCCGCGTCGGTGAGCTTGCGGT
>JAWXBF010000232.1:0-8745 GCA_034439895.1 Deltaproteobacteria bacterium | reverse complement strand
TGTTGCCACCGGTGTTGCTGTTGCCACCGGTGTTGTTGCTGCCACCGGTCTTGCTGGTATTGTTTCCGGTGTTGGTGGAATTGCTTCCGCCACCGGTTCCGCCGGTTGATCCCAGATCACCGTCCGCGCCTTCGCCGGCGCAGCCAGCAGACAGACCCATCAATGTGAACATCGAACAGAATAGAAAATTTTTAGCCGTGGTCATGGAAAACCTCTTGGGTTGGTTCGTACAACCCTTGAACAACGACCCCGGGCAAAGCGGGAAATCATAACGACGCGGGATCGCATAATCCGCGCCAGCGGGTCTGTTCACCCCGGCGGCAGGGTGCTCGTGAACCTCCAGCGTCCCGAGCCGACCTTGAAAACCGTGTCGTTTCCCGCGCTTTGAACCGGTGTGAGGCCGGAGGCGCCCGTCTTCGGGTCAATCTGACCCGGAATGTGAATCTCGGCTGTCGTATTGACGGGGATCTCGACGTTCAGCTCAAAACGACCCTTCTTGACGGTCCATTGCGAGACCAGCGATCCGTAGGGGGTTTTCATCGTCGCCGAGGCGCGATCAATTCCCCCGCCGGGCTTGGGTTGAACCCTTATCTGCTTCCAGCCCGGTGCCGCTGCACTCAGTCCCGCGACGTTGTTGTACATCCAGGCTCCCACCGATCCGAATGAGTAGTGGTTAAACGAGTTCATGCCAGGATCGAAGAATCCCTTGTCGTGCGTCCAACCATTCCAGCGTTCCCAGATTGTCGTGGCGCCCTGTAATACAGAATAAAGCCAGGATGGATAGGTGGTTTGATTGAGCAGCGAGAACGCCACGTCGTCTCGACCTATCTGCGAGAACGCTGGCAAGAGGTGCGACACGCCGACGAATCCGGTGGAAAGGTGCGTTCCGTGTCGCTCGACGTTGGCGAGCAACTGCTGACCTGCTTTTGACACCAGGTTCTCTGGCAGCAAACCGAATTGCAAGGCCAGCACATACACGGTTTGTGTGCCGCTGCGGATCGCGCCCGTCGATTGATCGACGTAGGCCGCAACAAACGCCTTGCGAATGCGCTCGGCCAGCGCGCTGTATTTTTTGGCCTCGGCCTCGTGTCCGAGGATGGTCGCAGCCTGCGCAACCTGGGTTGCACTGCGCGCGAAAAACGCCGTGGCGAGGACCTCTTTGTCGGTATCATCCGCGATGGAAAGCCAGTCACCGTAGTCGTTGCCTCGAACGTTTTTCCAGAGCAGATTGGGATTGTTGCGAAGGATGTACTCGACCCACTGTGCCATGTGCGGAAACGATTCCTCAAGCAGTTGTCGGTCCGCATAACACTCGTAAATCGCCATGGGAACATGCACACCGGCATCACCCCAGGCTGGCGCGCCGCTCACAACCAGCGATGGCACGCTCGGCGTCACGTCCGTGAATGAACCCTCCTGCTGAGCGTCGTTCACATCGCGAACCCACTTCGTGAAGAAGGCGGCCACGTCGCGGTTCATGCATGCGGTTTGCACAAAGATGTTGGCGTCCCCCATCCAACCAAGACGTTCGTCGCGCTGCGGACAATCGGTGGGAACCGAAAGGAAATTGCCACGCTGGCCCCAGTCAATGTTCGACTGGAGTTGATTCAAGAGCTTGCTGCTGGTCGAGAATGACAGGGTCGACGGGATGTCGGAGTGGGCAACCCGTCCGAGCAACGTGTCCCTGGTCGGCTTTCCGGGGAAGCCTGTGACTTCGACGTACCGGAATCCGTGAAACGTAAAGTGTGGCTCCCATGTCTCATTTCCTCGACCGGACAACGTATATTGATCCGTCGCTTCGGCCTTGCGCATGTTGTCGGTGTACACGGTGCCGTCGGGATTAAGCATTTCGGCGAATCGCAGCGTCACGAGCGTTCCGGCTGGCCCGCGTACCTTCAGTCGAACCCAGCCGACCATGTTTTGTCCCATGTCGAACACGTGGACGCCGGGGCGGGGCGTTGAGAGTGACTTCGGCTTGAGCTCTTGTGTGACGATTACCTCGCCGCCAGGCGCGGCGACGAGACGCCGGTTTTCCATCTTGGCGTCGGCGGCAGTCCATTTTTGGTCGTCGTAGCCCGCACGATCCCAACCGACAAGTTCATTCCGTGCGTCGTACCGTTCGCCATTGTAGAAATCGGCCGTTCGAATCGGTCCCGTCGAGGACTTCCAGGCGCTGTCGGTAACAAGGGACTCGGTTGTATTGCCCTCCATGTCGAGCTTGGCTCGAAGGCGAAGCGGGTAGTCGCCCCAGACGTTTCGCGAGTTGGGTCCCCACCCCAGGTTTCCGGCGTACCAGCCATCGGCAAGGGTCGCTGTGATGACGTTGCGTCCTTTGCGCAACAGCGATGTAACGTCGTACGTTTGAACCTGAACGCGTTGCGAGTATTCCGTCCATCCCGGGGCAAAGTACTCGTTCCCGACGCGCTTGCCGTTGATCGAGATTTCGTAGATGCCAAGCGCCGTTGCCGAGATGCGAGCGCGCTTCGGTACTGTCGCGATATCCCATTCCCGACGCAGATAGGTCGGAGGCTTGGTTTCGGTCGGCATCCGTGTCGCGGTCTCAAAGGGGGCCCAGTTTTTTCCCTTGCCGAGAGCGGCGACGATCTTGGCGGGCACCCACGGCCCTGCATCCGGAACCGCGTTGGCGTCATCCGCAAGCCGGGAGGCCTCCCAGGAGGCGTCCGTCCCGATTCGCAACACGGTACCGTTTTTCTCTTCGATGAGGATCTGTCCAACGAAGCCGGCCGCCCCCGAGTTATTGGAGGCAAGGGCCGTGATGGTATTTTGTCCCGCGCGGAGGAGCCCCTTGATTGTGATTGTTCCGAACGCGCGTGTTCCCGAACAGTTCCCAACCGTATGGCCATTGAGCCAAATTTTTGCCGGGCCGTCGCCGGCGCAAACCAGGAACGCCCTTGCGAGCTCGTCGCCTGCCTTCGCAACAAAGCTTCGTCGGAAGCCGCGCTTGCCACTCGGCGCCTGGACTGAAAGATCGCCTGCGTCGGGGTACCAGATCCAGGCGATTTTGCCATCCACGGGTATGGTCGGGATCGGTTTTGAAGGTTTGTCGCCGATCCACAGGGCGCCACCCCAGTCGGCCTCGGTCAAAAGACCCATCTCGAAGAATGCGGGTTTTGAGTTCGCCGTTGCGCCGCCTTGATCCCAAACTTGAACGGTCCAACTCACGTGGTCACGTGCCTTCAGGACCGGACCGCCATAGGAAAGCTGAATCGACTGATCGGACGCCACCTTGCCTGAATCCCAGATGACGCCACTCGGTAGCCTGGCGACAACCTGATAGGCGGCCTGTGTTACGTTTTTCTTGTCGCTTTGCAGGATCCAGGACAGCCGTGGACGGGCGGCATCAAGGCCTATCGGATTGCGGTGATACTCGGTCTTGAGATCGACGACTTTAAGCGCGCCCGCCTGAACTGACTCCGACATCGCGGCCGATGTCAAAATAAACGCAACCACCCCCTGAAATACGATGCTTTTCATTGCAACCGTTGATAGCCGAAAAATCGGCTTCCAGGGTGAAAAAAGGGCAATTCGGAGCGGCGTGTGGTGCGGCACACACGCTCTACGCGACGTTTGTGTCGTGGCCGCGAGGTCGTAGCACCTTCGCACGCAGCTCGTTTTGCGAATGGACGCCGAGCTTACGGTACATCGTCTTGATTTGGTTCCGCACCGTGTGGACCGAAACCATGAAGGTGCTCGCAATTTGCGCTGGTCGGTGACCCGCAATGAAGGAACGCAGGATCTCCCGCTCGCGTCGCGACAAAACAGACGCTTCGTAGGGATTCAAGAGGTTCATCGGATCGGTATTATCGACCGCGACCTGCGGGCGCGGGGGCACCGGTTCTCGGTAGGTGGGTGCCGTTGGCGCAGACCCTCGCTCTGCCCCTGCCGTGACTTCGCGCTCAAGTTGTTCAAGCGCGGGGACCTGAAGGCGGGTCAGGTTGATCACCGAGTCTGAGAGGAGGTTTTCGTGGTGCTGGGCAATCGCTTTCTGGGCCACGATTCGCAACACATCCGTATCGAAGGGCTTGCGGAGCAGGCGGAAGATCTGGCCTCGGTTGATGAGGTGGATCGCCGTCTCGGTGTCGACAGAACCTGCCGCATAGCAGCGCGGGATGTTGGGATGGTCCTGCGCGAACTCAAGCAGCAGCGGGAGACCTGCCTCCTCGCCGGACTTCTCGTCAATTATGACCGCGCCAATTTGTCCGGAACGGATGGCATCGCGAGCGGCGCCGGCCGTTGCGACCACGGTGGCATGGAAGGAATCACCCCGAAATACGAGAGGCAAGGTCGAGGCCAATTCGGTGTTATCCGTGACAATGAGTACGTTTTTAGGCATGGTGCGTCGGGGTTCCAGGCCCGAATCATAACCTATCCTTGGCGGGAAGTGCGACCCAAATATCCTTTTCAGGGTGAGGGTCAGGCGATCTCCAGGATCTGATAGTTTTCGCCCAGTGGATCACCTCCTAAATTTTCAGTGGCTCGCCCGTTTGCGCTGGGCCGCGATCTTCGGCCAGGTGACAACCGTCTTGCTTGTTCGCTTCGGGTTGAACGTCGCCATTCCAATCCTGCCGCTCTTCGGGGTGATCACCTTCCTCGTGCTGTTCAATCTCGGGATAGTCCCGCACCTGTTAACTCGCACGGAACTGCAGGTGCGGCACGTTGCACTCGGCATGATCCTCGACATGACGGTGCTCACGGCACTGTTGATGTTGTCGGGCGGGGCGCACAACCCCTTCAGTTCGCTCTACGTCATCTACATCGCGTTTGCAGCATTCGTATTGCCAGCGGGCTGGCAATGGGGCCTTGTCAGTCTGTCCGTTGGCTATTCCGCAGCCTTGTTCCTGGTTCCGTCGACTGTGCTCGAAATGCCGCATGTACACGGTGAGCATTCCACCTTTGGCCTACACGTACAGGGGATGTGGATTGCCCTGGCCGTGGCAGCCACGTTGATTGTGTTCTTTGTAATACGAATAAGGCGGGCGATGGGCTTGCAAGCAGCAGCGCTTGCCCGTGCGCGTGGGGACGCCGAACGCAACGAGCGACTGTCTGCGCTGGCGACGCTTGCGGCGGGTGCCGCCCACGAGCTGTCGACGCCGCTTGGAACGATCGCGCTGGTCTCGAAGGAACTATCGCTTCGGCTGTCGCGTGCGAACGCCGAGGTTTCGGTCATTGCCGATGCTGGCCTGATTCGTTCCGAGGTCGAGCGTTGTCGTCAGATTCTCGAACAAATGGCGGCAAACGTTGGGGCTCTGTCTGTCGATTCCAGCAGCGGTACACAGATCGGCGTGGCGATTGGCGATGTGAAGGCCCGCCTTGGTTCGGATTCGTCCGCGCTGGTGGTCGAAACGGTGGCCGACGATATGCGTTGGATCGTGGCCGTACCGCACGGACCCTTCGTCTATGCTCTGTTGAACCTGATTCGAAACGCTATCGAAGCCAGTTCCGAATCGGGCAGGGCCGCGGTGTTGTCTGTGCATCGAATGGAGGGGGACGTGTTGTTCGAGGTTCGGGATCACGGGCAGGGCATGTCTCCCGACGCACTGGCCCGCGTTGGCGAGCCATTTTTTACGACCAAACCGGCGGGGAAGGGGATGGGCCTTGGATTGTTTGTGACCCGAGGCACGGCCGAGCAGGTGGGAGGTTCGTTGCATCTCGAATCTCAGATTGGCGTCGGGACAGTGGCTCGACTACGATTGCCATTGTTGCCATCGGAATCGCCATCGTGACGCCAACCCAAACACAAGACAGCGTGCTCGTGGTCGATGACGATGCGGTCTTTCGTGAACGGCTGGGGCGCGCGTTTCAGGATCGCGGTTACCGGGTCAAGACTGCCGCCAACCATGGTGAGGCGCTGCGCCGTTTGTCCGAGTTTGAGCCGAAGATCGCAATCGTTGATCTTCGCCTTCCCGGTCCGTCGGGGCTACAGATTGTGGCCGACTTGCGGGCTCGCTCCGCGCAAATGCAGATTCTGGTGTTGACGGGTTACGGCAGCATCGCGAACGCGCTCGAGGCGGTACGACTCGGCGCGGACGGCTATCTCAGCAAGCCCGCGGATGTCGAGGATATCGAAGCAGCCTTGTCGCGTACCACGACCGTGGGTAAACCGGAAGCTGAGCAATCAACCGTTGCCACGCCTAGCCTGGCGCGCGTCGAATGGGAACACATCCAGCGTGTGCTTACCGACTGCGGTGGCAACCTGTCCGAAGCATCGCGCCGCCTGGGCGTGCACCGACGCTCTCTGCAGCGCAAGGTACAGAAATACCCGCCGGCCAGCTAGTCTCGGTGCGGTTTATTGTCGCAGGCGCGGCTTCTCGATGGCTACCCGTCCACCACGCTGGTATCCAACGTGCGGATGTTTCGGATTCGCACGGGCACGCATCGGGTGATTGCTTTATTTACGGGGCTTGCGGCCCTCGTGTGCGCGCGCGCGGGTTTTGCCCACCACGATCCGTCCGACACCGCGGCCGACCTCGCGGCCCCGATGGGCTTGTCCGATGCGGGTGCAATTGATGACGCCAGCATGGGTTCGCGCCTGTCGAGCGGATCTTCTCTTGCTTTCTCCTTTCGATACCTTGCCACCGAACAGTCTCCTGCGCTGGGGATGTTGCCGGTCGCGATCGAGCGTGATTTCCTTGTGACACAGTTGTCGGCCGAGCATGATGTGGGTTCCCATTTTCGTCTTCGGGCCGCGATTCCCTCTGTGACGGCTTTGCCCGTTGGCAGTGCTGCGTTTGACGCCGGTCTGGGTGATGTTCGCGTCGGTGGTTTGGCCCGAATGTTTCTTGGAACGCTGCGTTCGCATGGCGCTGTTGATATCTCGATGCCGACCGGTGATACGAATAAGGGTTTTGGCCAGGGTGCATTTCTGGTGCGTGCGGCAGGCGGACTGGGCGGCACATGGACGGAATCCCTGAGTCTGAGTGGTGAAGTTGGCCTTTCCCGGGCCTTTCGCGCCGACAATGGTTTGTCGATCGATTATGGCGTTTCTTCGACCCTGAGGATTGGCCCGGAGCTGTCGGTGGGATTCCAGGCGCGTGCGATGACGGCACTGGTGGATCGCCGGATGTCCACCAACGTTGTCTTGCAGCAGCCACGCGACGCGGGCGCAACCATGCTGGTCTTGATGCCGTCTGCAACGCTCAGGGTATCCGACCGTTTGTCTATGTTCGGCGGGCCTCAGATTCCACTGGGTCGCCAGACCTTCGGTTTCGGGGTCGTGATGGGCGTTCAATCCCTTTTGTGAGGGGATTGCGGTCCCTTTGGAGGTTGAGCCGTGCCGGTTGGTGTAGTCTGGAATGGACCGTCCAATCCCATTCGTCATGAGCACACCGCCCAGAGTCCTTTCCGTTGTGATGCCCTGTTTCAACGAGGAACACACGGTTGTTGAAGTCGCCAGACAGGTTCTCGCATCCCCTTACGTGGCCGAACTCTTGATCGTGGATGACGGCTCTGGCGATGGCTCGGTGGCGCAAATTCAAACGCTGCTGACCGACCCACGGGTGGTCTTGTTGGAACAGGGACGCAATCAGGGCAAGGGGGCCGCGTTGCGTCGAGGCTTGCGTGCCGCAAAATCGGAATACGTCATCATTCAGGATGCCGATCTCGAATACGATCCGAGGGAATACGATCGGGTGCTTGAGCCGCTCCTCGACGGCAAGGCTGACGTTGTTTTCGGATCGCGCTTTCATACAAGCCGTCCCCACCGGGTCCTATATTACTGGCACTCGGTCGGGAATCGCTTCCTGACCTTGTATTCGAACATGGTCACCAACCTCAACCTCACTGACATGGAAACGTGTTACAAGGCGTTCCGACGCGAGGTGATTCAGTCGATCGTACTGGAAGAAGACCGTTTCGGGTTTGAGCCGGAGATAACGGCGAAGCTTGCAAAGGGGGGGTGGCGAATCTTCGAGGTCGGTATTTCGTATTCGGGCCGAACGTACGAAGAGGGCAAGAAGATCGGCTGGAAAGACGGCGTTCGCGCTCTCTATTGCATCACCAAATACGGCCTTTTGACCCGCGCGAAGAAGTAACCGTCTATTCGATTATTACAGCCAGGCACTCGATCGAGGTTTCCATCCGAAAGTTCGACGCATTGGTGTGTCGCTCAGCGTGGAAAATGTCGAGCGTGTAGGTTTTGCCAACTTGAATACCCAGCTTGTCTTTTTGCTGGTCAAACGAGAGGGTCGCCATCTGAACGCCGTGCACGCCACCGAGATCGAGCCCCAGTTTTCCGTTTACGAACACCCAGACATCGTCGTCGCCCTTGAAGGTGAAGACCTCGCCGCCCATGTACTTGAAGCGCCCGCGGATCTCGGTTGTGAAGTGAAAGTTGTGGCCGGTGTCCTTGAAGTTACCGAAGCCCTTGCCGTCCGCCGGGAAAAACGAGTTGTCCTCGAACGCAAACACACCGGGCTTTTCCTTGGTTAGGGTCAGGGGAACTTCAATGCGCATGTTGACGGTGGGTGTATCCCGGTACCACTGCGAGAACGTTTGTTGGTTGGTGATCTGCGACGGCTTGTCGCGGGCGTATTCGGGCAGTTTGTCGGCATCAAGCGTGTCCTTGACGAGCCCGGTTTCCAACCCGCCGTTGTAGTTCTCGAAATCTTTGTGGTCGGGGGTGAAGTCGCGGACGATCGCTGTCAGCTTGCCACAGCCCTCGCTATCGGTGCCGGATACACCTCCGAGGTTCATGCCGCCACCATCGGGGAAGTTGGGTGCGAAGCC
>JAWXBF010000231.1:0-12601 GCA_034439895.1 Deltaproteobacteria bacterium | reverse complement strand
CGTGACCGCGGGCTCAATCGCGCTTTGCTTCGTACCGCTTTTCAACCTGCTCGGCTTTGAGTCCAGCTTCGCCGTGGGTCTTGTCGCAGCATTTTTCGCGATCGATCTCGGGCACGGCAGCGTTGCTCGCGCCCGCAAGCGGGGCGAACAGCCGGCGCTTTGGCCTTCGCTCGGTCACGCGCTTGCAAGTACCCTTTTGCTGCTGGCAATCCCGCTGGTGCTCCTGTTGCTCAATGCGGCCCGAGTCAAAAACTGCAACATCCCGGCTGGTCTCGGATTTTTTGCCCTGCTGCCCCTTGGCACCGTGCTCTTCGCAACGCCCATCGGTGTCTTGTGCGCGCTCCACGGGCCACGTCACGGTCGATGGCTGGCCTGGAGCATTCCGGTGGTGTCGATCGGGTGGAGCTTGCTTCGTCTTTATCGGGATCCGCCGGTCCATCTATTCGATCCCTTTGGCGGATTCTTCCCGGGCCCCATCTATGACGAAGCATTGTCGCCGACCACCTTGCTGTTGCAGTTTCGGCTCGTGAACCTCTGCTGGATCGCCACCGCCATATTCGTATCACACGCACTCAGGAACCGCCGATGGGGGCCGCGGATACTTGCGGGCTTGATGGTCCCGCTTAGCCTCGGCCTTTTCGCGGCGCGCGGAACCCTTGGGTTCCACCGGGACGCGGGCGACATTTTGGCGACGCTGACCCGGACCCGGCGAACGTCGCATTTCATCATTCACAGCAATCCACACGACGAGGAAACACCGGCCGAACGCCTGCTTTTCGAGCGCGACCTTGAATTTCGGTACTCCCAGCTGCAGAAAATCCTGGGTGTTGAACCGAGTGGACCCATTCGTGTGTTTCGATTCGCGAACGCCGACGAAAAAAAGAAACTCGTCGGGGCCGCCAACACCCTCTTCGCCAAACCCTGGCGCCGCGAGATCTTCATCCACGTCTCGGATTTTCCTGACGGCCGTTTGCGACACGAGCTGGCGCACGTCTTCGCAGCCGCGTTCGGTGATCCCTGGTTTGGCGTGGCACTGTCGTTTCGGGATGGGGTTCCAACCCTGGCCAGCGGTCTCATCGAAGGGGTTGCCGAGGCGGCGGACTTCGGCAATCCGAGGGGACGCCAAACGTTGCACCAAAGCGCACGCAGCATCATCGAGAATGGACGCGCCCCCGAACTCGCCTCGGTCGTCGGTGCAGGCTTCTCATTGCACGCGGGCGCGAACGCCTACACGCTGGCCGCATCCTTCTGCCACTTCTTGTTGCAAGCCCATGGTGCCGATCGCCTGCGCACCCTGTATCGAAGCGCGGGCGACTATCCAGCGGCTTACGGCAAGGACCTTTCGCAGCTCGACCGGGAATGGCGCGCCTTTTTGGCAGGACAACCCCGCGATGAAATGGGGCAGCAAGCCGCCCGGGAAATCTTCCGCGAGCCCGCGATTTTCAAAAAGGTGTGCGCGCGCTCGATCGCGGTTCGACGAGAAGAAGCACACGACCTGCGCGACGCCGATCCCGAACGCGCCATCGCCCTGCTTGAATCGGTTTGTGCGGATGATCCGGGAGAGCCCAGACACCGATTGGCGCTGGCCGAATCACTGGCAGCGGGAAATCAACGGCAACGCGCCGCCGATACGGCGCAAGCATTGTTTCAAGACGCGACCCTCACCCATCCCATCCGGGCCGGAGCCGGTGATCTGTTGGCGCGACTCCGCTACTTCCAGCACGACTGGAAGGGTGTCCAGGCGATCCTGGACGAGACCAGGCCGCTCGCAAGCAGCGAAGCGGAACTGCGAACACTGTTCGCTCGAAGCCGAGCACTGGCCGACGACACCTCTCGCAATACGATTGGTCGGGTGCTGTTCGGAGATGGACCGTCGGCTTTTACCGACCCCGGACTCGTCGTTTTCTTGCTCGGTCGGTTTGCCGAAAACAATCCATCCGAGCGGCTTGCCCCGTATCTGCTGGGACGACAGCTTGCCCGCCGCGATCCGAAACTCGCGACCGCGGAACTGCTTTCGGCCTGCCCATCCCCCCAGGACACCGGGGCAAATCCAACGGGTTTCATCCCCCTACCCGAAATCTTTCAACGCGAATGCCTGCGAGTGTTGGCGGACACGGCCTTCACTGCGGGCGATCTCGACGCCAGTCAGCGTGCAGCCGAACAGCTGTTGCCCACGGTGCAATCGGAAGCGGAACGTCTGCGCACAGAGGATTGGCTGGCCCGCATCGCGTGGAACCGTACTACGGCCCCGTAAGCGGGGAGCCCCCCGGACCTGCCATCGTCAACTCGCGATGGGGAGCCAAAACGACCCCAAGCAAGGTCAGGTTTTGGCGCGCATCGATGTGATTGGGTTCCAGTTCCAGCACGCCAAGAAAATCCCTCGAGGCCGCATCGGTCAATCCCAGTCGAAGGTTCAGCACACCGGCGAGAAATCGCAGGCCCGCATCGTTGGGCGCCAGTTTCTCGGCAATCCGCACTTCGCCAAGCGCCAGCGCAGGTTGATCAAAAGCTCGCAAGACAAGTGCATGGTTAAACCGGGCCGTGACATTGCCTGCGTCCCAGCGAATCGCCCGTTGCAAATACCATCGTGCCTGACGGCCATCCCCCATTTGCAACGCCACCGCACCGAGGTTGGCGTAGGCCTCGGCTCGAAGCCCGGGATAAAGTGCTGCTTCCTCGAACATCCGCTGCGCCGCTACGTGGTTTCCCGAGCGTGAAAAGAGCGCACCCAGCAGAAACAATGGACGCGGATCCTGCGGGGCCAAACGGTGCAACCGGGTGTACCGCGCAATCGCATCGGTATCCCGGCCACCGTTGCGCGCCAGATCGCCGGAAAGCTTCAGGGCATCGAGATGGCGAGGCTCCAGCTTCAACACGGATTCGTAGATTGCGATCGCCTTGTCGGTCATTCCGGTCGCCAGATAGGCCGCACCCAGATCCATCTGGGCATCAACGTTGTTCGCGTCGAGTCGCACGACTTCTTCCAGTTGACTGACAAGAGCGCCGCCCGCCTGACGGGCCGACAACACCAATGCGAGAACGCGTCGCGCCTTGAGATCGTCTCCGTTGAACGCGACCACGGCTTCGAGGGTTTGCTGCGCGAGGTCCAACTCGCCTTTTTCGTAGTACAGTTCGCCAAGTGTACGACGGGCGTCGATGTCAATGGGATCGAGACGGAGGACGTTGAGGTAGCGCTCGAT
This sequence comes from Deltaproteobacteria bacterium, assembly GCA_034439895.1. Taxonomy (GTDB): domain Bacteria; phylum Myxococcota_A; class Polyangia; order Fen-1088; family Fen-1088; genus JAWXBF01. The sequence continues at coordinate 9,401 of JAWXBF010000231.1, read as the reverse complement.
TGCGGCCGGATCACCGGTCGAGCGATCAAGCGCCGCGAGAGATCGGTACGCCAGCGTATAGTCCGGTCGAACGTCGATCGCGAGACTGAAATGGGTGCGGGCATGCCCGGGGCGCCCCTGCAAGAGGTGCAGCAAACCGTAAAGACGTCGTGTCTCTGGGACCTGCGGATCCACGACAAGAGACCGATTGAACTCCGAAAGCGCCCGATCACTGCCACCCCTGGTGTTCTGGAGTGCGGACAACAAACCTCGCCCGTACCACAAGAATGCGTAGGGATCGCGGGAGAACGGACGGGTGGCTGCCAGACCCATCGTGGGTGTCGACAGTCCCGGAACCGACGCAAACGCTTCGACCGCGATTTGCACCGCAGCGCTTGCCAGCCCAGAACGGGCCACGGATCGTTCAGAATGCCCCACCACGCGGACGGGCGCCCCCTGCGAGTCGAGCAACACGATGTCGATGGACAACTTCACGGCCATCCCGGGCGACCGGGTGAAGCGCCCCTGCACGCGATACCGGGCGAGCGGTGTTGGCGTTTCATCGGATATCAACATCGCCGGGCCGACAAAGCGCAACGGTGTCGCAAACGCGAGCCGCTCTGCCACGGTGGCAGGCAGGGCCACCGTCATCGGCTCGAGCAAGCCCACATGCTCGACGTTCTGGAAGCGCTCAACCACAAAGCCTTGCGCGTTTTCACAAACGGCAGCCTTCGGAAGTTCCGTTCCGGCGACAGCCTTCGAAGGTTCGGCAACCGCAACCGAAGCAAGCAAGCACGAGAGTGCGCACGCGATTACACGCACGAAATTGACGATTCGCCACACACGGCCCATAGACAAATGGTGGGTGATACACGCGAGAAAACAAGTTTCCCGACACGAAAGCGGTTTATCCGTCGCTTTGTCGCCACATTTGGTCGGCTGATTCTCTCTGTCACCCTCGGCATCGCGGCACTGGCCGTCGGCCTCGTTGTCTGGGCTTACCAGGAGTTCGAGTCCGACTTGCCCACCAACTTGAACGCAGTGACGGACTACAGCCCCTTGCGGGCCAGCCATGTCCTGTCGGCCGACGGCGAGACCATCGGCGAGTTCTTTGTGGAAAAGCGCACCCTTGTCCCGATCGAAAACGTTCCTGAGGTGGTTAGACGCGCCTTCGTCGCCGCCGAAGATGTCCGATTTTTCGAGCACGGTGGCATCGACTATCTGGGCATCACACGCGCGGCCTGGGCCAACTTGCGCGCCGGAAGCGTCATTCAGGGCGGCTCCACCATCACCCAGCAAGTCGCGAAACTCCTGCTGCTCAGCAAGGAACGTTCACTGGCGCGCAAGATCCGCGAGGCCTTGCTCGCTCACCGCATCGAAAAGCGTTTGTCCAAGAACCAAATCCTGGGCATCTATCTGAACCACGTGTACCTCGGCCACGGCGCTTACGGGATCGGGTCAGCCGCTTCTGCTTATTTCGGCAAGAACGTGGAGGATCTGTCGCCCGGCGAGGCGGCGATGTTGGCTGCCATGCCCAAGGCCCCGGGCCGCTCGACCCCCTTTGCGGACTTCAAGCGTGCCAAGGCGCGTCAACTTTACGTCATCGGCCAGATGGAGTCGTTGGGTTTCCTGGACGCCGCAGCGTCCCAGACCGCCCGTGAAGAAGCGGTGGTGCTGGTCTCCCGCGGTCGCTCGCTTCGCAACGTGGCGGCGCCCTATTTTGTCGAGGAAATTCGCAAACGCATCGCCGACGACTTCGGAGACGAGGATCTGCTGCGCGACGGTCTGCGCATTCAAACGACCCTCGACATGCGCTTGCAGCGTGCGGCCGAGGCTGCCGTGCGGAGTGGACTGGAAGAAATCGACCGCGGCCTCGGGTTTCAGGGGCCCTTGGCTAACCTTGGCGGAGCCGCGTTGAAGACCTTTCTTACGGGTCTCCCTCGCCCCCATGGCCCCCACGGATTCGATCCGGACGATCCGGAACAACAAGGCTACCTATTGACCGCGCCGGTCGTGGACCTGCCGGCTGGGGCCGGCGAAACCGACATCATTGACGCCACGCAGCCCGGGGCGATCCTGCCCGAGAAAACAGCCCGTCAGCTGGCAAATCGAGCCGGGATGCGCCGCAAGAAACCCGTTGTCGCACCAATCCCCGTGCCCGCACCGGATCCCGATACGCCCTATGTTGCAGCCATCACGATGTTTGGCTCGGACCGTCTGGAAGTTGGCTCGGGTGCCCTGCGCGCGCTCATCGAACCGAATGCTGCCCGGGAGTTGCGCCGCTTCGCCACGAGCGACGGACGAAAACTCAAGCTTGGTGACCTCATCGCCGTTCAGTTTGCAGCCGACCCTGAGCACGACAACCAGTGGCTCGCCCGGCCGGCCACCCATCCAACCGTTCAAGCCGCCCTGGTCGCGATCGATCCCCACACCGGCCATCTCCTCGCCATGGTCGGAGGATACGACTACGAATCAAGTCAGTTCAACCGGGCGACACAAGCCCGACGGCAAATCGGATCGGCCATCAAACCGTTCATTTACGCCGCTGCACTTCAGAAAGGCCTGACCCCCCTCACGATCCGCTGGGACGTGCCGGTTCGGTTCCGCACGGCCTCGGGAATCTGGGCGCCGCACAACTATCGACCCGAATATCTGGGTCGAATGACCCTCCGAACGGCACTCGAAAAAAGCATCAATACCGTTGCAGTCCAACTTACGGCTGAACTCGGCGTGGTTCGCGTCATCGAGCTAATGCGAAAATCCGGTATTCAGTCGAAGCTTCCGCACCAGTTGTCTTTGGCGCTCGGGACCGCGGATCTCAGCCCTTCCGAACTTGCTTACGGCATCGCCAGTTTTCCCGCAGGCGGCAAACACGTCGAGCCTATCTCGATCCTTCGCATCCTCGATGGTGACCGCAATCCGCTGAAAATCGCGCCGGCAGCCCGTCCTGCCGGAATGGATCGTGTCGTCGATCCCGAAGTGGCCTACATCATCACCCATATGATGGAAGCCGTCGCCGAAAGCGGTACCGCGAAGAAGGCCAAGGCCCTGGGCCGGCCCGTCGCGGGAAAAACTGGGACCTCGACTGGATTCCGGGATGCCTGGTTTGTCGGCTTCACGCCAGAATTGCTCTGCATTGTATGGGTTGGTCGCGACGACTTCACGCCCATCGGCCACGACATGACCGGTGGCAAGACGGCTTTGCCGATCTGGATGCAGTTTATGACCGAAGCCCTCAAAGGGCGACCGGTGCAAGACTTTAAGCCGCCGGCAGACACCCTTTTCGTTCGCGCCGACCCCGTGACGGGGATGCCCGCACTGCCGACCGACCGAAAGAGTCGGCTGATTCCGTTTCGCCGGGGAACACTCACCCCGGCCTTTCGCCGACCCGATGCCGACGCAAGATTCAACGCAGCGGCGTTCTAGCGTGTCACCCAATCGGAACCAAGTCCCGCGTCGCACCCAAAAACCCCGGTAAAATTCCCCCGTTAATCGTGAATGCGCGTCGTGTCTTCTCTTGACACAAATGACGCGATCGATAAGATACCGACCGGCGTCAAGGTCTAATCGGACTTCGAGCGCATTGGATCGATTCAACCCAGAGTCGTACCAGTCGATACCAGGTCTCTCAAAACGAATTAGCTGGAACAAAACTGGGTGATAACCACGGCGGGATGCATTGCCCGCGGAGGACGAGATGCAAGGACTTGCTGAGTTTCTGGAAAAGGGCGGATTCTTTATGTACATCAACCTCGTCGTATCGGTGGTCGTTATCGCGATCATCATCGACAGGGCGATCTTCTTCTTGGCCAAGACCAGCGTGAATGCCCGCGCCTTCCTGGAACAGATTCGGAAGCTCGTGGTTGCCAACAACGTGGACCGTGCTGTGAAGCTCTGTTCCGCGACGCAGGCACCCGTTGCCCAGGTCGCCCGCGCTGGTTTGCAGCGCATGCACCGTGGCGAACTTGCGATCGCTCAATCGATCGAAGAAACCCTCCTCGATGTGACGCCTCTCTTGAAGAAGCGCATCCAGATCTTGTGGTCGATGGCAAACATCGCAACCCTCATCGGTCTGCTTGGAACCGTCGTGGGTCTGATCAAAGCGTTCAGCGCCGTTTCGGCTGCCAAGCCCGAGGAACGTACCGCCCTGCTTGCAGACGGTATCTCCGAGGCACTCAACAACACTGCAATGGGTCTGTCCATCGCCGTTACCTGCATCATCGCCCACGCGTTCTTGAACGCAGCGTCGAAAAAGCAGGTTTCTGACCTGGAAGCCTTCGCCATGAAGCTTGAGAACTTGCTCGCCGATGCTGGCAAGGGTGGCGGCGCCGCGCAGGGCTAGTCCTTGCGCCATTTCGCTGATCTCAAACTCAGGGCGGGACGACGATGACCAGAAAACAAGTTCGGGCTCAAATGCGCAGATTGCGCAACGAAAACGAGGAAGCCGAGGAAGAAAACGGCGAGATCAACCTCGTGCCCTACATGGACATTGTTACCAATATCATCATCTTCTTGCTCGCCTCGGTGGTCAACGCCGCCCCGCTCGGCAACGTCAATGCAACGTTGCCAGCGTTGAGCGGCGGTGGTGCAGGCGCTGCGGAAGAACCTGAAAAGCCCCCGTTGAATCTCACGGTGACGGTTGGCGCTTCGGGCTTCACCGTTGCAGCCTCTGGTGGCGTGTTACCGGTAATTCCCAAAAAGGGCAACGAGTACGACTACCCGGCTTTGACCGTAAAGCTCAAAGACATCAAGAAAGAGTTCTCGGACGAAACCAAGGGCACTTTCAACGCCGACGCAACCATGCCCTACACCGTCGTCATCGAGACCCTCGATGCAATGCGTGAGGACTCCGAAGGAAAGCCGCTCTTCCCCGACATCACGTTCGCGGCGGGGATTCAGTAGCCATGAGCGAACAGCACAGCACCGATACCATTGGCCGCCTCGAAGGTAAAAAGGCGGTGCGGCAGTTTGCCCGCCGTTTGGCCGAGCCTGACACCATCCGCGATCTCAACATCACGCCCATGATGGACATGATGACGATCATCTTGGTGTTCCTGCTGAAGAGCTTCTCAGCTTCGTCCTTGACTGTGCCCTTCGATGACAACCTGAAGGTGCCGTCATCGGCCACTCAGTTGTCGCCAAAGCAGGCTTTGTCGATCACCATCAGCAAGAAGGTGGTCATGGTTGAAGGCGATGCGATTGCGCCAGTCAATGGTGGCAAGATCGACCCCAACCTCAAGCGAGATGGCGAGAACGGGTACTACGTGACCCCGCTCGTCGGGATTCTCGAAAAGTACGCCCGCAAGGAACAAAAGGTTGCGGAACACATGGGCCAGGAGTGGGACAAGCAGCTGATGGTGGTGGCGGATGTGACGACGCCCTATCGTTTGTTGGTCGAAATCCTGTACTCGTGTGGCCAGGCTGGATACACAAACTACCGCCTGCTGGTCCTCAAGAAAAAAGAGTAACAGCTGGCGCTTCGTTAGCTGAGCGTCGAAATGAAAACAGCACTGCGATCCCCGCACCTCGTTCAGAGTGTGCACAAGTGGGGTGCCGGGTTGGCAGCCCTGGTGCTTTCTGCAACTGCCTGGTTCTCGTCGGCCCACGCCAATGAGACCGCTCACCGTCCTGGCGGTGAGGCCAATCTGATCCTGCCGGATCTTGGCAGCGTGAACTTCCTCGGATCGATCCCCGGCGACAAGCTTCTGCTCGGCGGGCTCGTTGTGGCATTGCTGGGGTTGGCATTCGGTCTCGTGATCTACGGACAGTTGAAACGGTTGCCGGCTCACAAGAGCATGCTCGAGATTTCGAACATCATCTGGGAGACCTGCAAGACCTACCTCATCACGCAGGGCAAGTTCATCCTGTTCCTTGAGCTCTTCATCGGCACGATCATCGTCGTTTACTTTGGATTGCTCGCGCAGCTTGGTGCGGTGAAGGTCGCCGTCATCCTGATGTTTTCGCTCGTGGGCATTGCGGGCAGCTACACGGTCGCCTGGTTCGGGATCCGGGTGAATACCTTTGCCAACTCCCGCGCGGCATTTGCCAGCCTCAGAGGTAAACCTTACCTGTGCTACGCAATTCCACTCAAGGCCGGCATGTCGATCGGCATGTTGCTCATCAGCGTCGAGCTGTTCTTGATGCTGGCGATCCTGCTTTTTATTCCGGGCGATTTTGCGGGGCCTTGTTTCATCGGCTTTGCGATTGGCGAATCCCTGGGAGCCTCGGCCCTGCGGATCGCGGGAGGCATCTTCACCAAGATCGCGGACATCGGCTCGGATTTGATGAAGATCGTCTTCAAGATCAAAGAAGACGACGCGCGCAATCCCGGTGTCATCGCCGATTGCACGGGCGACAACGCAGGTGACTCGGTTGGCCCCAGTGCCGATGGTTTTGAGACCTACGGTGTGACCGGTGTTGCGCTTATCTCGTTCATCTTGCTTGCCGTCCCCGATTCCACCACCCAGGTTAGCCTGCTCGTCTGGTTATTCGCGATTCGCGTCGCCATGGTCATTGCGAGTGGCGCAGCCTACCTCATCAACGAAACCATCACGAAGGCTCGCTATGCCAACGCCGACGTGATGAACTTCGAGGCGCCGTTGACCCAGCTCGTCTGGATTACGTCCCTTGTCTCCGTCGCCATCACCTACGCCGTTTCCTACCTTCTCATTCACGATCTGGGCGACGGGACGTTGTGGTGGAAGCTTTCGACCATCATCACCTGTGGCACGCTTGCTGGCGCCGTCATCCCGGAGATCGTCAAGATCTTCACCTCGACCTCATCGCAACACGTCGACGAGGTCGTGACCGCCTCGCGCGAGGGGGGCGCATCGCTGAATATTCTGGCTGGCCTCACGGCAGGCAATTTCAGCGCGTACTGGCTCGGCCTCGCCATCGCAGCTCTGATGGCCGTTGGCTATGGCGTCAGCAGCATGGGCCTTGGCGCCATCATGACGGCCGAAGCGGTCTTTGCCTTCGGCCTGGTTGCATTTGGATTTCTGGGGATGGGACCGGTGACGATCGCGGTGGATTCATACGGACCGGTGACCGACAACGCACAGTCGGTCTACGAGCTTTCACTGATTGAGACGTTGCCGAACATCACGTCGGAAATCGAAAAGGATTTCGGGTTCACACCGAAGTGGGAACTTTCCAAGGCCTTGCTCGAAGAGAACGACGGCGCCGGTAACACCTTCAAGGCAACGGCCAAGCCCGTATTGATCGGAACGGCGGTCGTCGGCTCAACCACGATGATCTTCTCGATCGTGATGATGCTGACCCATGGTTTGCAGCCCGAGCTGATGCAGAACCTGTCGATCATGCACGCGCCCTTTCTCCTGGGGCTGATAGCGGGTGGCTCGGTTATTTATTGGTTTACGGGGGCATCGACGCAGGCCGTCTCGACCGGAGCCTATCGCGCGGTTGAGTTCATCAAAGCGAACATCAAACTCGATGGCACACAGAAGGCCTCCATCGCGGACAGCAAGCGCGTGGTTGAGATCTGCACGCAATATGCGCAAAAGGGCATGTTCAACATCTTCCTTGCGGTGTTCTTCTCAACCCTCGCCTTTGCGTTCATCGAGCCGTACTTCTTCATCGGTTATCTGATCTCCATCGCACTCTTTGGTCTCTTCCAAGCGGTCTTCATGGCGAATGCCGGTGGCGCCTGGGACAACGCCAAGAAAATCGTCGAGACGGAACTCAAGGAACGAGGAACGCCCCTTCACGATGCAGTGGTCGTGGGTGATACCGTTGGTGATCCGTTCAAGGACACCTCGTCCGTTGCGATGAATCCCGTCATCAAATTCACCACCCTCTTCGGGATGCTCGCCGTGGAGATGGCCGTCACGCTTGCGCCCGGGCTTGCACACATCCTCGGCGCGGCATTCCTGGCCATCTCGATGTACTTCGTTTGGCGCTCGTTCTACGGGATGCGCATCCGTACCAGCCGCGAAAAACATCAGACGACGGCCTGAGACGCGTTTGCGCGAAGACCCGGGCACAACGGGGGGTGTATCCTGCCTGAATGCCGCCCCTTTCTGTGTTGCCCCCGAGTGAAAACCTGCAAGCTTTGCGACGCAACGTTCAGGAAATGAACGATTTGTTGGCGGCTGGAGCCACGAATTTCGTGGCACTCGCAAAGTGCTTTCAAGGTGCGGCGGTTGCGCTGCTGGCCACCCTGGAAGAAAACCAAAGCAGCAGCCTGCGCTTTGCCGCGGTCGCCAAGGCCCTCGATCTCAAAACGCCCAAGTCAAAGTTGGAAGCTTTCGTCCGCGACGTGTGAACCAAGGAGCACGGTGGCGCTGATGGACTTTGCTCAATGCCGCAAGCTTCGCGCGGTCGAAGCGGGTCGTATTCAGCGACCTCGCAAGAAGGCGGCGATCGGGCGTGCGAACGGTAGCACGGCGGCGACGAGCAATCCGCTGCCCACAACGCCCAACCAGGCCTGTGCGTCTGCGGGACCGCGGAACAACCAGGAACAGGCAAGTCCAATGCAGCCGCCTGCGGCCAGCACCAATACGCCGGCGCTGCGCATGCGCGTGTGCAAGGCAAGGCCGGTCACAGCCAGCAGGGGCACCACGATGGCGAGGAAGCCAAGCGAACGGGATCCCATCGCAGCAAGCCCTTCCTGTCGGGGTGCCAGCGCCCAAAACACAAGCAGCGGCAAGGATCCGGCGGCTCGCGTGACCGTTTTGCCGATCCGAGCGGCACCGTGTTCGTCTAGTTCGTACCGCTGCCGCCAATCCTGCCGGGCATCGTAGAGGGCTGCGACCTTGTCTCCGCTCAACATCAACACGACGAGCAAATGCATTCCGGTAAAGATCATGAATAGCGGCGCGAAATTCTGCAGCAGCATCCCCGCGCCCACCAACGTTCCCCACCAGCCGAGGCCCTTGGCATACCAACGACCCCAGAACCACTCGGAACCGACGCCTAGAAAAGCGACGAGGTAGCACGCTGCAAGGCCGAACAACACCGGCTGCCAGGAGGGCTGCGCCACGACGAGAGCCATGAACGTGTATTGCACGACGAAAAAGCCAAGCGGCAAGAGCGCCACTGTGCGGCTCAACCGCTCAACGCTGACTCCACCAAACAACTTCGCGAGGCTCTCTTTGACCTTCGCCAACCACTTCATGTTGGACAGTATAAACCGGACCGGGGGACAAAGCCCGACCGGCCGGTTTTCGGGCGTCTACAGCAGCCGCAACTCGACGCGGCGGTTCTTCCGGCGGTTCTTTTCGCCAATATTCGGAACCTTGGGCTGCGATGCGCCCTTCGGGGCCACGTTCATGCGACCCGGGTCGATCCCTTGCTTGCGAAGGTACGAAACAATGGCCTCGCCCTGCTTTTCGGTCAGGGCCATCGCCTTGTCCGGGCCGATGCCGCTGTCGTGGTGGGTCTGTATTTCGAGGCGGCGGATT
>JAWXBF010000230.1:0-12074 GCA_034439895.1 Deltaproteobacteria bacterium | reverse complement strand
TTCTATGCCCGCCCTGCCGCAGGGCACCACAGCGACCCTGGCGCGTGGTTCCAACCGGTCGCAGTCGAGGCCTCCGTGGTCGCAACGACGCCGGCACCCGGCATCACGGGTCAAGGCAAATACCGCTTCCGCGTGTTTCTGAAATCCGACGCTTTGCCTCAGGCAGCACGCGATGTCCTCGTAAAGGCCCACGGTGGTTTCGCGGTCGACGAACGTGCTGGCAAGGGCGAAACCTACTGGGCGTTGCCCGGTGCCGGTGTTCTGCAAGTTGCCCCGAACCTGAAATCGGTGGCGTTGCTGAAGACCACGTCTGTCGTCAAAGAAGCGGCGTTGCACAACACCACCATCTGGTACGCCAAGGGCAAACCCATGTTGGTGTTTCCGGGCGTGGAAGCCGCGAAGATCTTCACCACGAATATTGAAGGCACGTTGTTGCACACCCTGGATGCACCCACCGGCAATGAATTCGGCATCCCGATCGTCAACGACTACTTCCGCGGCGCCGGCAACTTCGTTCCAACCGACGTCGAACACATCGACGGCATCTACTACATCACGACCGGTTACTCGAACCTCGACTATGTCCTGACCGCGCGGGTGACCAGCACGTCTCCTTTCAAGGCGCAGTGGCACGATCTGGCCTTCGGCGGCAGGGGCAATGGCCCGGGTCAATTTGGAACCGGCCACGGCATCACCGTGCGACCTGGAACAAAGATCATCGAGATCGCGGATCGCCCCAACGCGGAGATCGATCGCTTTACCCGCCACGGCCAGCACCTCGGAACGCAGAAGATCCCGGCGGGCTCGTTGCCTTGTGATACGTTTTTCCTCGACCAGTACATGCTCGTGCCCGCGCTTGACGGCCCAAACCGCAAGGAGGGCGCGCCCATCTACCTTTACGAAAACGGCGAACTCGTCTCGACGATCCTCGCGAAGCGAGATCTCGGCCTCGAGAACTTCCAGCACATTCACAATGCGGTGTTGCGTCGGGTCGAAGGCAAGCTCTACGTCATCGCACAGGCCTGGAACCCGGGCGACTTCGCCGTATTCGAGCAGATCAACAACTAGGCCGATGTGCTACCCTACCCCATGGCTGATCCGCCAGGGTACGAGGTTCGCTTCGCAAGCATTGCGATTGCCGGCGGCCCCGATCTCAAGCTGCGCATGCTGCGGGATCGCCAGCAATACAGCGACCCGCTGGGCGAAGCCGAGGCCGCTGGCATCTCACCGGCGGCGTGGCCATTGTTTGGTTTGTTGTGGCCGTCGGCGCAGAAACTGGCCGATCTGATGCAGACCTGGCCGCTCGGCAATAGCCGCATTCTCGAGGTCGGCTGCGGCCTCGCGCTCGCGAGCCTCGTGGTTCACCGCAGACACGGCAACATCGCCGCCAGCGATTGCCATCCGCTCGCCGAGTCTTTTCTCAAGGCGAACTTGTTATTGAACGATCTGCCCGCCCTCAAGTACCAGGTCGGCAACTGGGGACGCCCGAATCCCGCTTCAGAGCTTGCCGATTTGATCATCGGTTCTGATCTTCTGTACGAACGCGATCACCCAGAACAACTGAGCGGATTCATTTCGCAAAATGCCGCCCCCACTTCCAAAGTGCTGATCATCGATCCGAACCGAGACAACCGCAACGCGTTTCACAAACACATGGCAGCGCTGGGATTTTCGTTCACCGAATCCGCAATCAAGACACCCCTTTCGGATGGAAACCCCTATTCCGGTCGACTGTTGACCTACGAGCGCAACCGGTAATCGGAGCGGAGTTTGGTCCAGCTTCGCGCAGGGCTGGAGGGCGGGCAAGGCCAGATGCGCTGAATGCTAGACTGGCAACATCGGCCATGCCCATCGCTTTGCAGCTCCACACCGATCTTCAACCCAAGGGTGATCAGCCGCGCGCCATCGCCGAGCTGAACGCCGGCATCGCCCGAGGCGACACCGCGCAGGTATTGCTCGGCGTGACAGGCAGCGGCAAGACCTTCACCGCAGCCCAGGTCATTGCCAGGGCCAACCGACCCACCCTCGTGATGGCGCACAACAAGACGCTCGCGCATCAGCTGTATCTCGAGTTCAAGGGGCTCTTCCCGGACAACGCCGTCCACTACTTCGTCAGCTACTACGACTACTACCAGCCCGAGGCTTTCGTTCCGGCTACCAACACCTTCATCGAAAAAGATTCGCTCATCAACGAAGAGATCGATCGCATGCGGCACGCGGCGACGTATGCACTCTTGACCCGACGCGATGTGATCATTGTCGCGTCCGTCTCCTGCATCTACGGTATCGGCGCGGCCGAAGCCTACCTCGGCATGAAGATCGATCTTGCGAGCGGACTGAACGTCAGGCGCGACGCCGTCCTGCGCCGCCTGGTCGAGATCCAGTACGAACGCAACGATGTCGATTTTTCGCGGGGCTCGTTTCGGGTGCGCGGCGATGTTGTTGAGGTCTTTCCCGCCTACGAACGGGAAATTGCCATACGAATTGAATGGTGGGGTGATACGATTGAGACCATCAGCGAGGTCGATCCGCTGCGCGGCAAGGTCCTGCGCAAACTCGACGAAGTATCGATCTTCCCCGGCTCCCACTACGTCACCCCACGCGATCAATTGACCCGCGCGATGAGTAGCATTCGAGAAGAACTGCGCAGTCGACTGCAGGAACTGAAGGCCGAAAACAAGCTGGTCGAAGAACAACGCCTTTCGCAGCGAACGCTTTACGATCTCGAAATGCTCGAACAGATGGGGCATTGCAAGGGCATCGAAAACTACGCCCGCCACCTGACCGGCCGTGCGCCGGGCGAGCCGCCCCCTACCCTCATCGACTATTTCCCGAAGGATTATCTCCTCATCGTCGACGAGTCTCACCAGACGGTTCCGCAGGTGGGTTCGATGTACAAGGGCGACCGAGCCCGCAAGGAAACGCTTGTAAACTACGGTTTCCGATTGCCTTCGGCGCTCGACAACCGTCCCCTCAAGTTCGACGAGTGGGAAAAACGCCACCGGCAGGCCATCTACGTTTCGGCCACGCCCGGCGCCTTTGAGGTCAACGAGGCTCAGGGTGTCGTCGTGCAACAGGTGATTCGTCCCACGGGCTTGCTTGACCCCGAAATTGAGATTCGCCCGGTTGGCAATCAGGTCGACGATGTGATGAGCGAGATTCGGCTGCGCATCGCAATGGGCGATCGCACCCTCGTCACGACCCTGACCAAGCGTATGGCCGAAGATCTCACCGAATACCTTTCGGAACTTGGTATCAAGGTGCGCTACCTACACTCCGACATTGAGACGCTGGAACGAATCGAGATCTTGCGTGCCCTTCGCATCGGCGAGTTTGATGTTTTGATCGGCATCAACCTGTTGCGCGAAGGCCTGGATCTGCCGGAGGTCTCGCTGGTTGCCATCCTGGATGCCGACAAAGAAGGCTTTCTGCGCTCGGAACGTTCTTTGATCCAGACCATCGGGCGCGCCGCTCGAAACCTGCGCGGCAAGGTGATCATGTATGCCGATCGAGAAACCGGCTCGATGAAGATTGCCATCAGCGAAACCTTGCGGCGGCGAGCCATTCAAGATGCCTACAACAAGGCCAATGGCATCACGCCGCAGTCGGTTCAAAAAGCAATAGCTGAGTTGTCCGGCACGGCACAGGACGACTATGTGCAGCGAAACGATGCACGCCCGACCCGCAAAGGCTCAAAACGCACGGATAAATCCCGCGCGGACAGCGATCGAGATCTCAAACCGACCGAAATTCCCGCGACCATCAAGCGATTGCAGGGAGAAATGCACAAGTTCGCGGAACAACTTGAGTTTGAAAGGGCGGCCGATCTGCGTGATCGCATCCGGCTCTTACAAGAGCGTGCCTTGCTCGTCGGCTGAACGCCTTCAGGTCGCGATGATCCCGCGATAGGCCAAACGCCACACGCGGGTATCCTGTGCCTCGCACTGCTTTTCTCGGCGAGATCGCGCGTCGACGGGGCGCGTGCGGGAAAAACGCCACGGACCGATCTCGTTCACGATCAACCCGGCATCGGCAAGCGACTCGAGCGCCGCCATCGCATCAAGTGCCAGATCGAAGATATCGGTCGCCACGTGGATCTCCCCGCCCGGCTTCAGTGCTCGCAACATACCCTGCGCGAGTGCCGGTTCGATAACCCGCCGTTTGTGTTGCCATTTCTTGAACCAGGGATCGGGAAAATAGAGAAAGAAACGATCCACCCGACCGGGAGGAAAAAGCCGGGGCAGATCCACCGAGATATTCGAGAAGATGCTGCGAAAATTCCGAAGCCCCGCTTTTTCGCCGTCGCGATTGGCGCGACGGACAAGCTCCGTACGTATTTCGAGTCCAATGAATTGCCGCTCTGGGTGTGCCGCCGCAAGTTCGATCATCAGATGTGCCTCGGCCGAACCAAGCTCCACATCGAGGGGCGTGCCATCCGATATCTCGAGCTTCGGCAGGTCAATGTTGAGCAGCGTGGACCGCAAAGGGTTCACGTGCTGGCGGACGCGACTGCTTGCCACTGTCTACCGTCGTTCCTCTACTGGCCTTCTTCGTTGATAAGGGCGATCTGCCATCCATCCGAAGCGAGAAAAGCACCGTCTTCTTGTTGCCGTTGCGGCTCAAACGCTGGTGGTGGATTCGACTGCCGTGCTTGCTCGGCCAAACGTTCCATCGATTGCAACAACGCAGCCTCGCCATCGAGTTTTTCGCGCAAGGCCGTGGCGCGTTCCAACATGCCCTGCAGCCGAAAGCGTACGCCCTCCAGAATCTGTGATGCGTTGGTTTTTGCCGGATCCGTCATGATTTCTGAACTGGTGTCGGCACGGGCTCAAGTGGGCCGTTGTCTTTTCGGTCAAGGTGGTTGACCCAAAGCTGATGCAGGATGCCGATGAGGTAACTCGTCAGCATGTAGACTGCCAATCCTGCGGGCAGAAACAACTGAAATCCTGTAAACATGATTGGCATCATGATGGCCATCATCTTCTGCTGCGCCGGATCGGCACCGGGAGGTGCCATGCGCATTTGCAGAAACATCACGACGCCCATCGCCAGTGGCGAGATGTAAAATGGATCGGGCGCCGACAGATCGTGGATATGCAACCCGAGATCGGCGCGGTAAAGCTCAACCGAGTAGCTGAGGGTCGAAAACAGCGCGATCCAGATTGGCATCTGGATCAAGGCTGGCAGGCATCCCCCAAGCGGGTTGACGCCGGCAGTCTTGTAGAGATTCATCGTCTCGCGGCCCATCCGCTCGCGATCGTCGCCGTACTTCTTGCGAAGCTCGGCCATCTTCGGCCCAAGGCGCGCCATCTTCTTGCCGGAGACGAGCTGCTTGTGGGTTGGATAGAAGGTCACCATGCGCACAAGGATCGTGAGCAAGATGATGGCGAGGCCCCAATTCTGGGTGAGACCGAAGAACATCTTCAAGAGCGCCAACATCGGCCGCGACAGAAAGGCAAAGCTCACGTTCACCACGCGATCCAGGTCTGCGGTTTGACCCTGTCCACCCGTCGCCATCGGCGGGGCCAATACCGCTGTCAGATCGAGGCGGTACTTGGGACCGACGTACAACTCGAAGGGGTAAACCCGTGACTTCTGGGACGCCACCTTGGCCTCGTCAAGCGCCAGGAAGATCTCAGCCGCCGAAGCCACCTCGTCCCCTTTTTGCACCACACGTTGGCCGCATTTGCGACCGCCGCCATCCTCTTGAGCGGGAGGCACCGCCGCCAAGGTGAAAAACCGCTCGTCGGCAGCAATCCACCGCACCACGCCCTGCTCTTCGTACTTCTCTTTGACCAGCGCATCGACGGCGTTGCGCTCGATGTCGTCGTTGATGAGGCAGGCCATTTCCGTGACGCTGGCCGTCGCGTAATCGAAAAAACCGCCACCCTTGGTTGCCGGGTTTTGCTGGCCAAAAATGTGCAACACGAGGTTGTGTTTCTGCTCGCCCGAAGAACGATTCTCGACCGCGACTTCGAGTTGGAGGCGATATCGCTCGCCTCGGAGCCGATAGGTCTTTCGGATCGCGACGCCGTCGGCCTCTGCGACGAAAACCACGTGGGTCTGGCTGCTCTCGGTCACGCGGTAGATCGTCGACTCCGGCAATTGAAAACCCGAGCCCGGGAAACTTACCAGGAAGGGGTGCTGCCTGGCTTCCGCGGTGCGGCTGATTTCGAGACCTTGTGAGCGATCGCCTTTGGCGGGCGCAAACTTGTCGCCCTTCAAGAAGGCCTGTTTCAGTGCCGCTCCGCGATCGGTAAACACGTAGCGGGTGTGTTCGTTTTCGAGCGTCACCGTTTGTTCCGGCGCAGTCGGGGATACGGGTACGCCTGCCGCGCTTCCCGGTGCGGGCACATCGCCTGGCGTTGCGACACCAGGTTCGGCAACGGGTCGCGTTTCCGTTGCAACAGGCGCGACTTGCGCCGTCTGGCGCGGAACCATCGTGTATTGCCAGACTCCGAAAATGCCTGCGCAAAGCGCGAGCGCGAGTATCAAGTTTCTTTTTTCTTGGTCCATCGCTTCAGGTTTCCGATTTGTTTCGAGTGGACGTGGTTATTTCTGGCACCGGATCAATCCCACCCGGTGAAAAGGGGTGACACCGGCAAACGCGTTTCGTTGCGAGCATCAGACCGCGCAGCAAACCATGCGTCCGCAAGGCCTGTCCGGCGTAAGTCGAACACGATGGGTGAAAACGACACCGTGGTCCTAATAGAGGCGAGATCGTTTTTTGATAGAGCCAGATCAACCAAACCAAAGGCTCGATAGACACGGCAAGGATCGGTCGCCGCCCGCGCAACAACGTTGTCATCCTCTGACCCCGCGCACCCTCGCAAAGAGCTGCCGAAGATCCTGGCGGCACGCATCGAGGCTTGCTTCGGCCGCCGCAGGCCTTGCGATCACAACCCAATCCGACTCGATCGCGCCGTCGGTCGCGAACTTGCGAAAGGTCTCACGCACGCAACGTTTCACGCGACTCCGAACCACCGCACAGCCCACTTTCTTGCTCACCGTCACGCCGAGGCGGACGGGAACCGAACGCTCCCGGTCGCCCAACAGACCGGTTACGAGAACGAACAACTTGCCACCGCCCACGCGCCTCCCACGGTCCTGTAGGAGCAAGAACTGTCTTCGTTTGCGCAGCCGCGCCGCACGCGGAAATCGTTCATCGCGCGTCGAGTTTGGCATGGCCTTCCGGAATCCCGCTCGTGGAGGGTCTTCGCGCAACCCAGCCCAGGCCGGATTCATCGAAATGAAACCACACCTCCAGCCGGACGGCACGGTACGGACTATTTACCGGAAACCTTGACGGTCAGGTTTTTGCGGCCCCGCCGACGTCGGCGGCGCAAAACTTCCTGACCCCCTTTGGTCCTCATACGCCTACGAAAACCATGGGTCCGTTTTCTACGCTTCTTGTGTGGCTGGTACGTTCTTTTCACAGGGAATTCTCCTCCGCCCCAGCTGTGAAGATGGGGGCCGAATCAACTAGCACCGGGCTGGCCGGGTGTCAAACCGTCGCTTTTTGAGCCGAGTCGCACCGATTCCGGGATAATCCCGAGGAAAACGCGAAAACGACGGTTTTCCCGACTGGTTTTTTCGGAGAAATCGAATTGCGTCGTCTTGCGGTTCACGCAAGTGGCCGTCACACGGGAATTTGCGCGACTGGCCCTTCAAAATATTCGAAAAATCTCGGATGGATCGCAGCCTCCGCCGAGGCGACCCTCGAAACCCTCTTTTTTTATTGCCCTTTCCCGGATCGAAGACGTGACACAACTGTCAAATCCGGGAATTGGACCGAACCGGTCCTGTGGAGAAAAACCTCAGCATTCTCGATACATCTGCGATTTTCAGCGCAACAGGGTTGTTGCCGGGAGCGGGGGTTTGATACACCTCCCCTGCGTTCGGCGTGCGGAGTTTCTTTCCGCTGGTTTCGCGGCCCTTCGAGTCTTCCAAGCCGGGAACCTACGTCTGTTCGCAACTGTTGGAGAACCTGGGATAAGGGCGTGCAAGCTCCGGGAACTCCTTGTGTTTTTTCGTGCGCTCGCCTGTGGACAACTATGACTGAACTCTGGGGACAGGTCGTTTCGTCGATTGAGGAAAAAGTCGCTCCCGCCCAACGGGATAGCCTGCTGCGTCCAATCAAGCTCGTTTCGATGGAAGGCGAAACCGTGCGCCTCCGGGTACCGAACCGCTACCAGAAGGAATGGTTCGAGGATAACTATATGGGCGTCGTCATCGAGGAATTGAAGGCCCGCACCGGCCTGACCTATCGGGTCGAGTTCGAGCTGAACGAACAAGAATTCACCCAGCTGGCTTTGCCCGAGTCTTCTTCGATGTCTGGAGGGTCCATTGCCCCGGGTACCGCGACGCCCAACCGCGGCGCCCTTCGAGCACCGACGGTGGCGCCTGCCCCGTCGTTGCAGCAACGCTACACCTTCGAGGAGTTTGTGGTTGGTCCAACCAATCGCTTCGCCCACTCCGCGGCAAAGATGGTCGCCGAGCTGCCTGGTCAGCGCTGGAACCCACTTTTCATTTACGGCGGCTCCGGGGTCGGCAAGACCCACCTCTTACACGCCATCGGTCACGAGATCTACCGGGCCCATCCCGACTGGAAGATCGTCTTCATCACGTGCGAAAAGTTCGTAACCGACTTCATCGGTTCGATCATGAACCAGAACCGCGGTGGCGGGGTGAACTTGATGGAAGAGTTTCGCAAGCGCTACCGCGAATCCGCGGACGTATTGCTGATCGACGACATCCAGTTCCTCTCCAACAAGGACAGTTCGCAAGACGAGTTCTTCCATACTTTCAACGCGCTTCATCACGCGCACAAACAAATCGTGATGACCTGCGACAAGCTCCCGGCCGAGGTGTCAGGTCTCGAGGATCGCCTGCGCAGTCGCTTCACCTGGGGCCTCATCGCCGAGATGGGTCTACCGGACCTGGAAACCCGTGTTGCGATTCTGAAACGCAAGGCCGAACGGGAGAACATTGTTCTGCCCGACGATGTGGCGATGTACATCGGCGGCGCGGTTAAAACCAGCGTTCGTGATCTCGAGGGCGCACTTGCACGACTTGTTGCGCGTTCTTCGTTTGAACACCAAGAGGTTTCTCTTGCCCTTGCAAAAGAGGCCTTGAAGAACTTTCTTCCGGAAGCCCCGGTTGGCCTCACGATCGAGGCGGTTCAACGGGAAGTTGCCAACTACTTCAATGTCAAACTGGCCGATTTGAAGGGTCCCAAGCGTCACCGTGCGATTTCCCATCCTCGGGCCATAGCGATGTTCTTATCCCGTCAACTCACCACCATGAGTTATCCCGAGATCGGCCACCGCTTTGGCGGCAAGGACCATTCGACGGTTATCACAGCGGTTCGAAAAATCGATCGTCTGATTAAAGAAGACGCTGCTCAGCGCAGCATCGTGAAAACGATCGAATCGCATCTGCTCGATACTTGAGCCTCGAAACATCCCGCCGGAACTGCGCACGATTCGCCGTACACTTACGGTCGATATGGCATAGAAAACGCTTGTTTTCGCGGATTTTTCGCGATGCTTGCGCGTTCCATCGGGCATTCGTTCAGCCCCGGGATGGACTCCCACCCGGGCGCCTTTTGCTCCGTCGGACTTGCTTGGTTCGGTTCTCGCGAAACACTTTCGATCCGCATCGCTGTGAACAACGCTGTGGAAGATACGGGGGTAAGCCTGTTCATTCTTTGTGGTGAAACTGAGTTAACGCGACCTGCCGATTTGTCCCCGCCCTTTCCCCAGGTTTTCGCGTCGGTTTTCCACAACCCACAACCCTTCATTCTCCGTCGGAGAATCCGTTTTGATAACAGTTTAAACAGCCCCTACCACCACAATCAGATCAGATCTTTTTATTCTATATTTTTAGAGTAGTCTGACGGCTCTGGGGTTTGTTTTCAGGAACGCTCGTACGAGGAACGTAGGCAATGGATTTCAAGATCGAAAAGAGTTTGCTTCAAAAAGGTTTGTCTCTTGCTGCAGGCATAGCGGATCGCAAAAACACTTTGCCGATACTCGCGAACGTTCTCATCAGAACCGATGGCAAAAATAGGATCATCTGCGCCGCGACGGATCTACACGTCACCTTGATTGCTGAGCTTCCCGCCAAGGTCGAGAAAGAAGGCGGACTAACCCTTGCAGCCAAACAATTCGGAGACATCGTCAGAGGCCTCGCCAGCGACGAGGTGCACATCAGCCGAACCGAGCAGAACTGGGCCGAGATTCGAAACGGAAGGTCCGAGTTCAAGGTCGTCGGCATGGCAGACCGGGAGTACCCAAAGCTTCCGGCTTTGGGTGAAGTGAAAACCGTTGAAATCAAACCCGCGGTCTTGTGCGAGATGATTGAAAAAACGGCTTTCTCGGTTTCGAACGACGAAACGCGACAGCATCTGGCCGGCGTCCTCTTCGAATGCGATGGAAATCGGGCCCGTATGGTTTCGACGGATGGCCACCGACTCTCGAAAGTCGAACGAGATTTTCAGGGACCCGCGCTCGAAAAGGGAATTCTGATTCCTCGCAAAGGCATCATGGAGATAAGGCGCTTGCTTGAGGGCAGAGAGAAGCCCTGTGACTTTGGTATCGACGGATCAAACCTTGTCGTCAAAGCCGATGAGTTGACGCTCACCATTAAACTCTCTGACAGCCAGTTTCCGCCTTATCAGCAGGTCATCCCGAAAGAATATGAACGCAAGGTCTTCGTGCCGCGTGATGCGCTCTTGGACGCTTTGAAACGCGTCTCCATCATGGCTTCCGACAAGACCTTTGGGGTCCGTTTGAGCGTCGAGAAGGGTTGGCTCGGCATCGAAGCCGATAGCCCGGACATGGGAAATGCCCGGGAACGCATTGAGATCGGCTATCAGGGAACGCCGGTCGCGGTCGGATTCAACGCTCGATATTTCATCGATTTTCTCGGGGAGCTCGACGGTCCGGAAGTGCAAATCGAAGTCGCCGGCGAGCTGGATCCGGTCGTACTCCGTTCATCGGACAGCGGTGACTACCTCGGCGTGGTGATGCCGATGCGCCTGTGAGACTGCAGTCGATAAGCGTTAACGGTTTTCGGAATCTGCTGCCGCAAACGGTTGTGCCGGGCGAGCGAGCCACGGTGTTTTTCGGCGACAACGGGCAGGGAAAGACCAACTTCATCGAAGCGGTTTATTCGTTGCTGGCATTTCGATCCTTTCGAGCCCGCAACACCGACGAGATCGTCGGTTGGAAATTGCGGTCGGCGCGGGTCAGCGCACAGGTCGAAACAGCGGGACTGGTGCGCTCGTTGCAACTCGATGTGGAGGATGGAAAGAGGATTTGCAAGATGGACGGCAAGACCGTCAGTAGGGAGGCCGCTTCCCTCGCAAAGGTCGGGTCCGTCTTGTTCGTCCCCGAAGATTTGCTGCTGCCAAAGGCATCACCTACGGAACGTCGGCGTTTTGTCGATCTCGGTGTTTTTGGAACCAGACGCAGTTACTACCGGGAAGCGCAGGCGTTCGTTAAAACGTTGAAAAACCGGAACGTCCTGCTCAGGCGCGCGGAAAGACCCGACCCGACCCTGCTCGAAACCTACGATGACCAGCTGGCCAAAACCGGCGCTGTGGTGGTGCAACGGCGGCGCGACTGGGTAGCGGATCTTGGACCGAAGGTGGCCAAACTGTTTGAGAAGATCCACGGAAGCCCATCGGCCGATGTGCGTTACATCGGGCACGAAACGGTGAATGAGGCCAAAGGCGTCGAGGAGATTGAGTCGTGTTTGCGGATGGGGTTGGACAAAAGGCACGATCTGGATTTGCGGCGCGGATTTTCGGGATATGGTCCGCACAAAGATGATCTCGATTTGGTTTTGGGTGGGTATCCTGCCCGCGACCATGGCTCGCAGGGGCAGCTCCGCTCGTTGGTGCTCGCGTTGAAGCTGGCCGAGTTCGATCTTCTCGCCGAGGCGCTTGGAGAGGCCCCGCTGCTCCTCCTGGACGACGTGGCGAGTGAGCTCGACGAAACCCGGCGTACTCGGCTTTTTGAGACCATCGCGGGGCTCGCGGGTCAGACCTTCATCACCGTGACCGACCG
>JAWXBF010000229.1:0-4493 GCA_034439895.1 Deltaproteobacteria bacterium | reverse complement strand
TTTGGAATCCTCTATTCGCTTGTTGATCGCGGCAATCTCGGCCACCGTCAAAACCGAGTCTGTTCGGCTCGAATCGACGCGGTTGTAACATTCCGCAACGGTGTCAGCGCAGAACTCGCCCTGCACCACTTTTTTGGTTTCACAGAAGCTATTGGAGTGCAGACTCTTTTGGTACAGCGGGCAAACCTGACCGGTTATGCGACAGGGATCCTGTGCCTCGGGCAACGGATTGCCGTTTTTATCGGCCTCGATCATCTCCTCGCAGGTGGTCACCTTCTGACCGGAGATCGGGTAGTTTAAGACGATGGATTCATCTCTTGTTACGCCGGCGCGTGTGATGGGAAACGTCAGTGCGCGCAATTTCGAACGGTCCACATTCGCAATGTTGGTCATCGGGACTGTCTTGCCCGTGTTTTCGTCAGCAAACCATCTCTTGTCGAAGCTCAGGTTGACCTCGTTCAAGTTCAACACATCGATTGCCCACAACCATCGGAGCGGCCGGTAGCCGCGCGGGTCGCCCGGATTGCGACGCGGCATCGCGCCGGCTGTCACGGTCAGGCTGTCGAACATGAGAAGGTCCTTGTTTACCCCCCGGATGGTGGGCGCGAAGATGCGACCCACCGGGGAAACGATCTGGCGTCGCTCAGAGGCACCCGTGCCTGTGATCTTCGAGTCCACATCAAAGGTCGCGAGCCGCGAACTGTCCTGGCTCGACTTGTAGAGGACAAACTTGTCGTTGCCGTCCATGTCCCTGGACATTTCGGTACGTCCGATGCTCTCCCAGCCGTGAACCATGAAACAGTCGACCAGTTTCTTGCGGTACCACACCTCAACGAGAGGCTGAGGAACGCGGACCTCGCCTTTTTTGTAGACGGTAACGTGCGGAACCACGAGCGTCCGCGCGTCGATGAGCGGACAATCGATGCCCATTTCCGTTCCCTTTATTTCAAAGTCTCCGGAGTCGATACCGTTCAGCAGTGTCTTCCAGCTTTTGATCGAGTCCGGTTTGTAACCCGACGGAGCCTTGACCTTGATGACTTCCCACAAGCCCGAGTAACGCCATTGTGCATACGGCGTGGTTCGCGCGTCCTCGATCATTGTGTCGATGATCGGACGTTGGTAGTCGGCCACACGGCGATTCGGATCGACAAGGAAGTTACGCTTGCGGAGCGGATAGGCAATGTCCTTGCCGGCATCGGCCGCAGGGTTCGGATTGCGAAGACCTACTCCGCCGCGCATCGTGGACTGGCCAGTCTTCAACTCGCGAACCGGTACAGAAAACATCGGATTGCCATCCGAATCGAAGAAGAAATACATCGGGTTCAAATAGGCGGTTGCGGGCGTCGCGATCGCGCCGATGCCGTATTCCTCTTGTTGTTTCGGTGTCGCAGTGCCCTGTTGAACCGCAACCGTTCCGAAACTGTAGAAAGTCGAAACGACCGCGTCGTGATAGCCCTCTCTTGGTGTGTAGTGCGACGGAACCAACCCCGACGCCGTGTCGAAGAAGAACGGTTGTAGATCAACACCGCCAAATTCGTCATCGGAAAGCGTGTCGGCGCAGCCTGTGCTGAACATGGCAACGAGACCAGCCGCCATGACAAGTGGCAACGATGAAGAGGCAGGTACTCCTCGAAGAGGAAACCGGTGTGCAGTCGGGACCTTGTGAATCGACATAAACGAGACTCCGTGGTGCTGGTCGAACGGGCGTACGGAAGGCGCGCCTACCGGGACGCAACCCGAGCCAGAGCTTCTAACAGATTGATTTTTTGAAGGCAATCCCTTGACCCCCAAGTGTTCCGGTCCGCGATCGGACAATGCGTACCCGGGTGAATGTCTCTGGGCCCGCCGTCCTTTCAAGAATTACAGGGTTCCATCGGTTGGGCGGACTCGGAGGCGTCCGATCCTGCAATGTAAACGTTTACATCTATCTCAAGTGCATAAACAACAAAACTCTGAAGTAGATAAACCAAGTCGTTCCGAGAACGAAACCGACCGGTTTGGTTGACCATGGAAGAAACATAACCCACCGATGTCTATGTAAAATCCTCGCGAAGAAGGGCTCTTGATCACAGTTTGCACCCGTCGGGATATATTTCTCAGATCCGTGTCTCTCGACCTCATGGACGCACAACGCGAGATGGGCCACGGTGGTTCTATCCGGTCGGGAGCGGATCGCACCACGGCCCGGAGCAACCCTCGAGAAGGTACCGATGTCAGTTTTTTCCACCAATAGACGCCGCGGTGTTTTTTTCCTGCTCATCGGCCTAGGCCTCGCAGCACCAACTCAGGCTGCCGCCAAGGCCACGCCGGTTTCCCCGGTCCTGTTTGACGGCAAGTCGCTTTCGGGCTGGTCGGGCGATCCGGCGCTCTGGCGGGTCGAAGACGGCG
This sequence comes from Deltaproteobacteria bacterium, assembly GCA_034439895.1. Lineage (GTDB taxonomy): Bacteria > Myxococcota_A > Polyangia > Fen-1088 > Fen-1088 > JAWXBF01. Next base: position 2,105 of record JAWXBF010000229.1, on the reverse strand, counting down.
AGCTCGTCGGAACAATCAAGGGTGAACTCGAAGACAACGCGTTTCTCATCCACAACATTCCGCTCGCTGACTTTCGCCTGGTCGTCGAGGTGAAACTATCGACCCGGTTTGGACAAAATAGCGGCATTCAGTTTCGCGGCCAGCGGGTGGACGAGAAGGGACACGCCTCCGTCAAGGGTTACCAGGCCGACGTGGGTGGTCCCGACGGCATTTACTGGTGCGACGTTTACGATGAACACGGGCGCGGCTGGTTGTTCACCGACGGACCGCCGTCCCCTACCGGAACAGACACCTGGCATACCTACGAGATCGTCGCGGTCGGCAACACGATCATGGCGGCTCTCGATGGCGAAAGCTGTTTCAGAATCGAAGACCCCAAAGGTCCGAAAACCGGAATCATCGCGCTCCAATTGCACAGCGGACCCGCGATGGAGGTCCGCTATCGCAACTTTGAGCTCACCCTGAATCCCCAAAAACGCCTTGTGACGAACGAGGCCGAGGAACAAAGGCTGCGCAACGAAACGGCTCCGGCACTCACCCCACAAGAGGCCGTGCGACGAATGACGGTCCCCAATGGATTTGTGGTTGATCTCATCGCGGCCGAGCCACGCGTCCGGCAACCGATCGCCTTTACCTTCGACGAGCGCGGACGCATCTGGATAGCGGAAGCCTATTCGTATCCTGTTCGCGCGCCCGAAGGCGAAGGCAAGGATCGCCTGGTGATTCTCGAAGACAAAGATGGCAATGGCAGCTTCGAGACACACAAGGTGTTTGCACACAACTTGAACCTCGTCAGCGGATTCGAGGTCGGATTCGGTGGGGTCTTTGTGGGAGCAGCGCCGCAGTTTCTGTTTCTTCCCGACCGCGACCACAACGATGTGCCGGATGGTCCGCCCGTTGTGTTGCTCGATGGATTTGATACGGCCGACACCCATGAAACACCCAACGCCTTTATCTGGGGTCCCGACGGTTGGTTGTACGGCAACCAGGGCGTGTTCAACGAAAGCCAGGTTGGAAAGCCGGGCACGGCCGAGGCCGATCGCATCGAGCTGGGGCCTGGCATCTGGCGTTACCACCCGACGAAACAGGTGTTCGAGGTCTTTGCCGACGGTGGCTCGAACCAGTGGGGTCTCGACTTCGATCCCACGGGGCAAGCGTTCATCACCACCTGCCGCAGTTTCAACGGCGGGGGGATGGCCACCCACATTGCACAGGGTGGGTCCTACTGGCGGCAAGCGGGCCAGTATCCGTCACACGTTTACCGACCCATCAAGGCGGCGGCCGATCACGATCACGGTATCGGAGGGGCCGGTGGCAGTCTCAAGCACGGCGGTCATTCGCACGTCGGTACGATGATCTACCAGGGCGACAACTGGCCGGAAGCCTGGCGAGGAAAACTCCTTACCCACAACCTGCACGGTGGACTCATCAATGTTGAACGCCTCGTGCCGAAGGGCTCAGGATTTGTCGTCAAACACGTGGAAGAAGACATCCTCCGTGTCAACGATCCGTGGTTCGTTGGCGTCGCGCTGAAATCGGGGCCAGATGGCGCGATGTACCTGATCGACTGGTACGATCGCCAGCACTGCCACCACCGCGACGTGGAAAAGTGGGATCGCTCCAACGGCCGCATCTATCGCGTGACCTATGGCACGCCGGCCCGTCGCGGGGCTGACCTTGGGCGTGCAACCGACACCGAGCTTGTGACGATGCAATCGCATGACAACGAATGGCATGCTCGCACCGCGCGCCGCCTGCTGCAAGAACGGGCTGCCACCGGGAAACTGGACAGGTCGGTCATTGCACCATTGCACGCGTTGTTGAAAAACGGAAAGACCACGCGTGATCGTTTGCGAGCCCTATGGGCGTTGCACGCTATGGGTGGAATCGATGTGAAAGCGTCAAGCGCCTTGCTGGCCGATCCGGACGAGATGGTGCGATCGTGGACGGTTGCGCTTTTGACCGAAAAGAGAGACGCGGCGACGGGCGCCACGTTGACCGCCTTTCTGAAGATGGCAAAAAGGGATCCATCGCCTGTCGTGAGACGGTATCTGGCATCCGCACTGCAACGGATACCGAAATCGGCGCGCGCAAACATTGTCTCC
>JAWXBF010000228.1:0-7308 GCA_034439895.1 Deltaproteobacteria bacterium | reverse complement strand
GCGCGCGTAGTCCTCAAGGCGCTCGTCGAGAATCTTGTCGTGCCAATCGGGTACGGGCACCTTCTCAGGCTGGGCCGCGATTAGGTCCCACAGCGCCTGCCAGTCCGCCCAACGTTTTGCTGTTCAACAGCGGGTTCGGCGGCGGGGCGTCATGCGTCGTCGTCCCAAGGATTTGATAGACGTTTGAGAAGAAGCGCTAGTGTGGATTTGTTCCAAGTGCCATCGCTCAATCCAATCATGGCCGAGTAGAGCAATCCCTTTGCATCGACGACCTCGAATCCGTTGAGGGCAAGAAAGTTTACTGCCGCGTTGAGTGCAGTCCTCTTGTTCCCATCCAAGAAGGGCTGGTTCTCAGCAATGTGAAACGCGTACGCCGCAGCCATCTCGAATAATCCTTCGTGAAGGTATTCTCCGCCAAACGTTCGCCTCAGGCTGAGCGATTGCCGATTTCAGTCCACCAAGGTCCCTAATGCCCATGCTTCCACCAAATTCCTCGATTTGGTCTGCATGCATGTCTTCGACTTCGCTCAGCGTCAGAAAAAGACGTACGCCTGTCATTTTGCGAGCTTGCGAAAGGTCTCGCTGTGGTTCTTCAAGGTCTTAGCCTGAATCTTTTTTAGCTTCGCGCGCCGCCTGGAATCTTCCACAGGGGTGATGATTAGGCTGCGGCCATCCGTTTTCAGGTCAAGCTCGGTCTCACTCGTAATGCCCAGCATGTCGAGGATTGGTCGATCGATGATGATCCCCGCACTGTTGCCAATGGCCTGAAGTCGCTTGGTCATCCAGCTGTTATGAACGATGTTGTGAACGTCGTCCAGTCGTTTCCATTTCGTCCGCCCAACGTCGCAGTTCAGCTGCAGTGCCCAATCAGGCCCCAAGACCGCATTGTCGTCCGCAGTAGAGTGTCATGTCTAGGATCAAGGTGACGCACGTGGCACCGTCTGCTGCAACGAAGGGTTGGGCACGCCTCATCGTCCAAGTACAACATCAATTCCGGACAGTACCAGGCTGAGTTTGGGGCGTGGCAACTTCCCAACTCGCTCAGACAGGTCCGTCTTGTCTACGGTCACGATTTGCGAGACGTTCGCGACTGATTCTTTGGGCAGCCCGGTCGCAGTTGCCGAAAGCAGTACGTTGCCCGGTGCCGTTGCCCACTTCAGGTTGCTTGTCAAACTTACGCAGACTGTTGTTGAGATCCGGCTGCGGTTGAGCGCATCACCTTGGACCACAACAACTGGCCTTCGGAACCCAGGTTCTGAGCCACTTGGCTCTCCGAAGTCGACCCAACAAACGTCTCCCTGACTGACAGCTACCACTCAGCCCGCCTCAACGTGCGGCGGGCAGCGGTCTGGGCGAATTTGTCGTCAGGATTGTCCACTGCGGCCACGACCCGATTCATCTCCTCGGTCACTTGGTCCGGGGCGTGACGAGCAACGTATTCAGACAAAGCACGACTGTAGAGTTCGCTGCGAGAACGCTTCAGGTTGCGAGCAAGGCGCTCCGCGTCTGCGAATATCCCGTCGGGGATGGAAATGGCCGTCTTCATACCATTAGTATAACCTGGTATAACCGACAGTCAAACCGGCACTCCCTGCAACAGTCCACCCAACTATTATTATCCCATCGAACCGCTGGAATTATCCACTGAATGTTTCTCGCCGCCTCGTGCCGGGCCCCTTCTTGCAACCCATCGATATTCCAACAACACCGCGCAATCCAACCCCATTACCAGCGGAAAATTTCGTGATTTAGCCTCCGGACCGTTGCTGGATAATTCGATAATGATGTCTCTCGTCCGACGGTTTTCGGCACCTCACCGGCGGCGATCCAGGGGACTGCGGACACCCTGACCACCTCGGTTCAGCACGTGGGTATAGATCATGATCGTGGACACATCCTTGTGGCCAAGCAGTTCCTGGATGGTGCGAATGTCGTAGCCGTCTTCCAACAGATGGGTCGCAAACGAATGTCGAAGGGTATGCGGCGTGGCGGGCTTGGCGACTTGGCGCGAATGGCCGCCTTGCGAACTGCGCATCGGGCACCATCGTCGTGCGATCCTTGTTCCCTTTACCTTGGCGAAGGCCAGCGCTTGATTCTGGGTGGATGCACTGACCTTTTTATCAACCGCAAGGAACGTGAGAAACGCTGTGATTTCAGGCTCGCCCATCTTTTCCGGATGTCGTTTGTCGTGAAAGAGAATGAATCGGCGCCGAAATCCGGATCTGCTCGCGATTTTCAGTCGAAACGCTTCGGCCCACCACGGCCGCCCATCTGGGCGGCGGGTATCCTCCACGGACGCTCGTCGCTGAATAACAATCCCGATGCAGCCGCATTGGGTTGAGCCTGGCATTGATGGGCACACGTATCACACCGCTCGTGTATGAATCGCGCAATGCGCGCGTTCAAGGCTTCCGCCAAATCGTCTCGAACGTGGACGGGAAATACATGGCGGCCATCCAGCACTTCTCGGAAGACGAGCGCCGACGCGGATTTGCCTTCAAGCGCCATCGCCATCGCGATGGCGGTTTGCTCCAGACTTTCAAGTCCACATCGCTGTGACGAGGGCAGACGTCGGTTGCGCATGATCATCGTTGCGAGCAATTGTGCTCCAAGATCAAGGGCAAGGATGTCGCCTTTGACCACGTTGCGCTTATCCGCCCAAATCTGTCGCAAATCATGCAGCGCATCTGACTCGCGCCGGTCCCAGTCTTCTTCCGGAGTGCGCTCGTTCGCGAGACTTCGCATCAAGGACTCGGTCGCCATCACAAGCAGGAAATCGTCAACGCCATGATCAAGATCGCGCGCGAAACGCATGCACCAGCGTGCGTCACGATTGCGACCGATCGCATCCAGAATCAACGCTTGATGGCGCAACATCGCAGCGACGCGCTCACGTTCGCCCGTGCCTTTCAAATCTTCGACAAGCAGCGAAATCGCACGATCCAATCGCTTGCGCACGACTTTTTCTAGTCCCGCCGGTGCGCTCCAACGGAATTCATTGTCCAGGCTGCGAGTCGCCCGCTGCATGGTGTCTTCGACCGCCTCAAAGAACCAGTAGTCGAAACCATCGCCGATTAGCAAGCGCTTCGCATTTATCAACGTATCCATCCCCGTCTCGACGTCAGGGTAGACAATGGGGGCGGCATCGGAAAGGACAGGTTTAAGGCGGGCGTAGACGGCTCTGCACTCGGGGAGTTGATCGACCTGTTGCGGATCGACAGCATATCCATCGGTCAAGATTTTTGCGACGTGCCCGATCGGCATCGTTGCCGAAATTTGCTTCGGTTGGTACGCCAATTTTTCCTTCAATGAGATGGCCTGTGCGCGTGGCATGTTCGGACGCAAGGCGGCGCCCCGGATGCCGGAGACGAGGTGTACGACGAATGTACAAACATCGATCCCTGTTGGCACCGGAACGAACACGCTGATCATCGAACACGCGTCGCCATCGCATCCGTTCACCAGTGCAGTGACACCCGTCGAGCCCGAGACCACGGGTTTGGCCTTCCATCCTCTCGAACTCAGGGTATGAAGCCCTTTGCGAATGCGCTTGGCTTCGTCTTTTTCGCGAACCGTTTTTTCGATCGCGGCCAGAAAGTCGGATGACTCTTGCCGGTTGTCGAGAACAATATAGTCGATGATGGCGGCACGGACGGTTTTGTCCTGCTGGTTGATAAACACCCGACCAAGCACGTCGGCCAACGGAAGTGCGGCGCTTCTGGCAATCATCGCTATGGGTTCAACCGCATCACGCGCTCCAATGCGATTGGCGGCGTCCGCGATCTGTTGCGCCAAGATTTCCGCGTAACCGCCCAGGCCATCGGCGACACCCTTCACCACGTTTTGTACCTGCAAGAGCATCACGGCGTCGAAGAGTGGTGTGTTGGGTACCCTCGTTTGAGGGTCGTAATGCGCGAGCGCTTTCGCGGCAGCTTCGCGTGCACCGGCGTTCGCGTCGGCGTCAAGCACGATGGACGACAACGCCGCGAAGCCTTCTTTGCCACCCAAGTAGCCCAATGCTTCGGCTGCCAGAGTCGCGATGGGATCCGGTCGTTTCCGCGTCATCGCTGCAAGCCGTGCAACCGCAACAGTTCCGTGCGACGATTCGTGGGCATCCGTTGCAACCCATGGAGCCAGGTGTGTCAAGAAAGCCTCACGTGACACAGGCGTGCCTTGGCCAAGGGTCTCAATGAGTTGCGTTAACGAGTCAAGCGTGAGCATGGCGGGATTTCTTGTCGGGGATATTACCTGCAACACGACGCGCGCCCGGAAAGGTTATCGGTGGCCTCCCAACCGCACTTGCGGACGCGAGGCCGCGACGTCGCTGCGACCCCCCCCCGTTTTGGCCACAAGCCCGATCCTGCGTTAATCTCCAGTGAACCTCGAGGGTCGAGCGTTGAAGTTAACGTCAGCCTTTCGAGTCGAATGGAAAAACCATGAACCGTCGAAGTGCAATGTGTCGTCTCCTGGCTACCGGTGCCGTCGTCTTGGCGGGCGGATCCCTCGGGCCCCAGCCGAAACTTCGGGCAGCCGACAAACCGGATGCGGCCCCCACCTTCGTCCGAAAGGCTGAAAAGGGCTTTATCGACGATCCCATGGCCATTGATAGCAAGGGCAAGTGGCTTGCCGCGATTCGCACGGACAGCGCGTCTTTTGCCGATCTCGCTCACATTGATCTCGAAACCGGCAAGACCACCTCGTCCTTCTCTCTCGGCAGCGGACAGCAGATTTTCGAGCGCGTGGTCTTTACCGGCGTGGGCCGTTCGATCGTGCTTGTCAGTCGAGATCCTGCGACCGGGAAGCGCTCGGCGGTGCGATTCGATGAGACGGGCAAGGTCACTGGCAGCGTCGGTCCGGCGGATCAGATTGGCTTTCCGCAGCGCAACGAAAAGCAGTACGCGGTGCTCTATTCCCGCTCAGTCGACAAGAAAAAGCGACCGACCACGGTGTTGGCGGTTCACGATCTCCAGGATCTCAAGGCCGTTGGCAAGCCACGGACTTTTGTCGAAGAGCAGGGCCTCGTCTCGCTTTCCGGCCAGACCCAGCCCATCAAAGTTTTGGGCTTTCAGGACGAATACGCGCAGCTCGTTGCGCAGCAACCGGGGGGATACGACAAGGCGAGCGATGTCCGCGTTCCCGACAAAGCCGGCATTTACGATTTGCTGCGCAGCCAGTGGATCTGGAACGGTGAGATAAAAGACGTTCTCGCGTGGGCCTACGCCAACAAGTTCCGCTCCACCCAACCCAGCAAGGCGTGTTTCCTCGACATCCCGGAGACTCAGGACAGCCTCTACCTGATCGATGGGCTTGGCGGGCGGGCCGGGGTCGATATGCGAGAGGAGTTCGAGATGTACGATCTGCGCTCGCTCGCTTCCCAAGAGGTCTCTGCGGCCGGAACTCTTTTTTTCAGCATGGCGGTCGACCCCATGAACCCTGGCGCATTGCAGCGAAAAAAGGCCGACCAGCCGAAGCTCGATTTGTACCGGATTGACATTCCGGGTCCCGGTGACCTGTTTTCGGGTGGGAGACGGCCGGCAACGCACCTTCTGCGCGCTAAACTGGACAATCGACCGGTCGGCTGGGTCGCCGGTCCGGGGGTCGCTGTGATCTTGCGCAAATTCAAAGCCTATTCGCGTGGCGGCGACGCAATCGAGATCTATCGGCTGTAAGGGTGCATTTCGCTCGGACATTCACACTGTTGTGCATCCAACCGGAACCCCACCAACCAACGACCCCGCGCTTCCGGAGTTAGCCAATCGTACCTTCGGACTTGCCTCCGTTGGGAACGCCGGTGTAATAACAGCCTCCCCCATGTCGGAATCGGCCCCCCTGCGTACATCCCCGATTCGTACGGTTTCTCGCCCCGGTAGTTTTTCCGGAAAAGCGGCAACGGTACGCACCCTTGCGTTGTGTTCGGTTGCAACCGCAGTGGTACTTGGCACCTCCGGTTGCACCGAGGTTCGTGGCCGTCGACTGATTCAGGAAGGCAACGAACTTTTCAAGGACGCCAAGTTCCCCGAGGCCGTCCGAAAATTCGAAGAAGCCGCGGAGCACATCCCGAAATTTCCGACCCTCTGGTTGAACATGGGCTTCACCTGTAAGCGCATGATCATCCCGGGCTCGAAGAGCCCCGAGAACGAGAAAGCCGCTGACTGCGCCATCGAGTCCTTCGACAAGTTTCGCAAGCTGGTTCCCGAGGATACCCGCGGCGACATGTTGTACACGCAGACGCTCTTTGATGCCGATCGTTTCGAGAAGATCATCGGGATCTACACGAAGCGCTGGGAGGAAAATCCCAAGGATCAGCAGGCCGTCAGCATCTTGATGCAGGTCCATTCCAAGTGGGATCTCGCCACCATCGGCGAGGGCGGCAAGCTTGATGACGCACTGAAATGGTACAAGATCTACGTAGAGCAGCGTCCCGACGATCCCGAAGCGTACTACGCTGTTGGCACCTTCCTCTACACGCAGCTCAGCATGAAGGGCGGCGGTGCGGACAAGATGTGCTTTGATCCGCGGAAGAACGCACTGAACAAAGAAGAGTGCAAACCCGCCGACAAACCCGGCGACCTTATCGCTGCCCAGCGCGTGGATTTGGCGGACGAGGGCATTCGTTTCCTTGAAAAAGCGATCGAGCTGCGTCCGACCTATACCGACTCGATGACCTACATCAACTTGCTTTGGCGTCAACGCGCCTACGGCCTCTTCCCCGTTCCGGATGAATGGTGGGCCTCCATGCAGAAGGCAGAGGAGTGGAAGGTCAAAACGCTCGAGATATTGAAGCAACGTGGCGTTTCATCCGTGGCAGTTATGCCGCGTGAGGCGATTGCCGGTGCGGGCCAGTCGAAGGATGATCTCGAAGCCGAGCTGGCCGGTGACGGCGAAGAAAAAGCTGAGGAGGGCGCTGCCGAAGGCGACTCCAAGAAACCTCCGACCGGCAAGAAAAAGAAGTCGTCGGGCAAGCGCAAAGGGAAGCGTCGCTAATGGCTGCTTTTGAATCATTCCTTACCCAGGAAAAGACCAAGCCGAAGCGCGGACGTCGCGTCACCTTCACGGTGTCGGCCGCGTTGCACGGCGCGCGCTTCGAGGTTCTCGTAGCGCGTCGTCTCCCGGAGGTGACGGCGCAGGCTCGGGATCACGAGGATGATCAACGCGCTCGCGCCGAACGCGATTCGCCAGCCGTTGGCTCCGAGGTCGGCCAGCGGGAGCAAGATCACGGAGAGCGCGAAGCCGAGTCCGAACGCGAGGCCGAACATCGAGAGGGCAAACGCCCGCGCGCCTTCCGGTGCGTCCTCCACCGTCGCGAGT
>JAWXBF010000227.1:0-5266 GCA_034439895.1 Deltaproteobacteria bacterium | reverse complement strand
GTTCAAGGAACGGTTCAGTCGGTATCGAAGTTCACGGCCGAGACCGACGCACAGGTCGAACCCGTCAAACGCGCTGGTTTGCAATTGCAGCTCGCCTTGGGCGGTGTGCTCGCCGCGGCATTTTTCTTCGGCGCACCTTTGTTGACCCGCCTCGTACACGGGTCCGACGACTATGTGACTTGGTTTCGGTTGGCCGCAGTGATCCCGTTTTTCTATGGTTTCTATGCCGTGTTCGTCGGGTCGGTGAACGGTCAGCGACGCTTCGGCGTTCAAGGGGGATTTGATGCGGCCTTTGCTGCACTCAAGACGCTGTTGTTGTTGGTCGGCGCTGCGACGGCCCCGATGTGGTCGCGATCCGACTCGGCACCTGTGACGGGCGCGCTGCTCGGATTTGCGCTTGCCGCCGGCATGGTCCTGGTTGCGGCAATCAAGATCATTGGGGTTCGCCGAGGGGTCGGTCCAACCTTTCCCGTTCGGCGTTTGTTTTCGTTTATGACCGGCGTATTTGCATACGCACTTCTCGTCAACGTGGCCTTGAACTATGACCAGTTGCTGGTGAAGAGTTTCGCGGGCGCACTCGGGGACGATGCGCGCGCCAACGCGCTCGCGGGCAACTACGAGGCGCTGCGGACGCTGGCGCTCTTGCCCTACCAGGCACTCATCGTCGTGACTTTTGTGATCTTTCCACTCGTCTCGCGCTCGACCTTCGAGGCGGATGCCGACACCACGCGCCGCTACATTCAACAAACCCTGCGCATCTCGGTCCTGTTTGCAGCCGCAATGGGCCTGGTCCTGGGCGTGCGCGCCGATGCGTTGCTCGGCATCGTCTATCCCAAGGGTTACCAGGAGGGCGTTTTGGCTTTGCCCATCCTGGCTGCCGGCCAATGTGCCCTGGCGCTTTCGGGCATTGCTTGCGCGATGATCAACGCGGCCGGAAAACCCCGCGTGGCGATCGGCATCATGGTCACAACGGTCGGCGTCGGAAGTCTTGCGGCGTTTAACCTTGTGGCCTCCGTGCCGGCCGGTCCGGGATTGTTGAAGGCGCAGGCCATTGCCACGACCCTGGGCATGTTCTCGGGTTTACTGGTCGCGCTCATCTATTTGTGGCGCCGCTATTCGGCGACGGTGCCGGTTCGTACCTGGATTCGAACGTCGGGGGCGCTCCTTGTCGCGGTCGCGGTGGGTCGCTTTTTCCCAGGCCAGGGCAAGTTGGCAGGACTCCTGGCGATCGGATTTTCGGCGCTGGCCTATGGTCTCGTCCTGTTTCTGATGCGTGAAATCGATGCGAGCGATCGCGCTCAACTCGGTCGAATCCTGTCTCGTCGCAAGGCAAATGCCCGAATCGACAACAAAAATTGACCCGGCGGACCTCGCCGTGTTATCCGTGAGCGAGGATGTCCATGGGGAAACGAATCCTGGTCGCGGACGATAGTCAGACCATTCAGCAAGCATTTCAGTTGGCGTTGCACGGCGAGGACGTAACCCTCATCTCGGCACGCAGCTTCGACTTGGCGGCGGCCGCGGCCCGGGATCAGGCACCGGACCTTGTCATCGCCGACATCACGCTGGGTGATCGATCAGGGTATGATCTCTGCACTGCCATCAAGGCAGCCGGCGGATCGATGCCGATTTGGATTCTCGAATCCAAACAAACCCCCTACGACGAAATCCGCGGTGCCGCCTCTGGCGCCGACGGCAAGCTTTTAAAGCCTTTTGACAGCGTGAAGTTGCTAGAGGCGATTCAGGCAGTATCCGGCAGCAGTGTGGCGGCGCCGGTTCGCCGGACTGCTCCAACAATGGATGCGGTTCCTGCGGTTGCCGCCAAGATCGATACCGCGCCGCGACCCGAATTCGAGGACGAGAGCAGCTACGGCGAGTTCTCGATTGACGGTCCAAAGACGGGCGAGTCTCCTGAAACCCCGGCTCCTGCTGCAACGCCGGTACCAGTCGTCGCGGCGCCTGCCGCTGTTGCGCCCGTGCACGCACCGGTTCGGCCGATGGCAGCACCCGTACCGCGCCCAACCGCATCGATTCCCGTGGTTGCTCCAACCCCGCCTCCGATGCTCAGGCCCGCGGCTCCGGGTGCAACTGCTGCTGCGCCACCTCGGCCTTCGTTGATTCCTGGCCTCCGACCCGGTGGACCTCGACCACCGCTTCCACCGTCAGCCGCGATGAAGCAGCCGCCGGCTCGTCCCGCGGCACCGCCTGCATCCGTCGCACCGCCTGCATCCGTCGCTGTTTCAGCGCCAACCGCTGCTCCGGTTTCCATCGGTCATACGCATACGGTTCCCCACGATCTCCCAGGGCCCGCGACGCCTCCGCCCGTGCTTCGTGCCGCTGTGGCCATCCCAGTGGTTGCCGCCGATCCCGAAATCGAGACCCGAGCAACTGCTCCCACACACATTCCCGCGGCGCCGATAGCGGCCAAGATAAGCTCCGCCGTCGATGTGAAGCTTGCCGCGATTTCGGAAAAAGGTCCCGAATACGCAGCCATCGCGAAGCTCTCGCGCGAGATCATCGAGCAAATTGTTTGGGAAGTTGTCCCCGAACTGGCCGAGATCATCATCAAAGAGCACGTCGAGCGCCTGGCGAAGAAATAGCGGCGGAACGCTCGATTCGTGGCGTGGGCTGGCTACACTGGACCTGCAACGATGTCCGACGAATCCGCCCCTCTCGCCAAGAACTACGACCCATCCGCCCTCGAAACCCGCTGGTACCAGGAATGGACCGATCGAGGGTACTTCCACGGTGATGCCGCTGCGCCGAAAGCACCGTTTTCGATCGCGATCCCGCCGCCCAATGTCACGGGTTTCCTGCACATGGGGCACGCCCTGGGAAGCACGATTCAGGACATCCTGACCCGATGGCGCCGCATGTCCGCATACAACGCGATGTGGTTGCCCGGAACCGATCACGCTGGCATCGCGACCCAGATGGTGGTCGAACGCAATCTAAAACGTGAAGAAGGCAAGACGCGGCACGATCTCGGACGCGAGGCCTTCGTCAAAAAGATCTGGGAGTGGCGCAAGCAATCGGGCGATCGGATTCTGGATCAGCTCAAAGGGCTCGGCTGTTCACTCGACTGGGAACGCAACACCTTCACGCTCGACGATGGTTACAGCGCCGCGGTCGTCGAGTGTTTCGTGCGCCTGCACGAAGAGGGATTGATCTATCGCGACACGCGCCTCATCAACTGGTGCGTATCGTGCAACACCGCCTTGTCCGACCTCGAGGTTGAACACAACGAAGGTGCCCAGGGCGAACTGTACGAGTTTGCCTATCCCTATGCCGATGGCTCCGGCGAAATCGTCGTGGCGACGACCCGTCCCGAAACGATGCTGGGTGACACCGCGATAGCGGTGCATCCCGATGACGATCGGTACAAAAGCCGCGTGGGTCAAAAAGTGAAGCATCCGCTGGTCGATCGCGAATTCGCGGTCATCGCGGATGACATGGTCGATCGCGAGTTCGGCACGGGTGCCGTGAAGATTACCCCGGCTCACGATCCCAACGACTTCGAGTGTGGCAAGCGCCACAAACTTGAGGTCATCTCGATGCTAAACGAAAATGGCACGGTGTCGAAGGTGGGTGGTGGGTTTGCGGGAATGGATCGCTTCGAGGCGCGCAAAGCCGTCAAGGCCAGGTTGCTCGAACTGGGTCTTGAACGGGGCGGCAAGCCGATCACGCACTCGGTGGGACACTGCCAGCGCTGTAATACGATTGTTGAACCGCTGGTTTCCACGCAGTGGTTCGTCAAGATGCAGCCGCTGGCCGAGCCGGCCATCAAGGCGGTCGAAGATGGCAAGATCAAGTTCGTCCCGGATACCTGGACCAAGACCTACTACCACTGGATGACCAACATCCGCGACTGGTGCATCTCGCGTCAGTTGTGGTGGGGTCATCGCATTCCCGCCTGGCACTGCAAGGCCTGCGAAAAGATAACGGTTGCACGGACCGCACCGGATGCTTGCAAGCACTGCGGGGCTGCAGCAAGCGATCTGAAACAAGACGAAGACGTTCTGGATACCTGGTTCTCGTCGTGGTTGTGGCCATTTGCGACGCTTGGCTGGCCCGCGGAAACCCGTGAGTTGAATACGTTTTATCCGACCACCGTGATGGAGACGGGATACGACATCCTGTTCTTCTGGGTGGCGCGCATGATCATGGCGGGCCTGCATTTCATGGGCAAGGTGCCATTCCGATACGTGTACCTGCATTCCCTGGTGACCGACGAAAAAGGGCAGAAAATGTCCAAGGTCAAGGGCAACGTCATCGATCCCATGGTCGTGATCGAACAGCACGGCGCCGATGCCTTGCGCTTTGCGCTGGCCTGGCTGACGACAAACGCAGCACAGGGCAAGAACATCAAGTTCTCGATGTCAAATGTCGAGGACGCACGCCGCTTCGCCAATAAAATTTGGAACGCGTGTCGTTTCGTTTTGATGAACCTGGAAGGTTTTGATGCGAATCGCTACTCCGATATCATGGCCGACGGGCTTGATGGCGTTGAGCTGGATCTTCCGGAGCGCTGGTTGCTGTCCCGTGTGCAACGCAAGGCCGACGAAGTGCATCTCGCCCTGGATGACTTCCGCTTTCAGGACTCGGCGCATCTTGTTTATCACTTCATCTGGGACGAGATCTGCGACTGGGGCATCGAGCTAGCGAAAGCGCGTCTTGCGGATGAGACGCTCGATGCAACGAGCCGGCTTAAAATTCAAGGTGTCCTGGTCTACGCGCTTGAAAGTGCCATGCGCCTCCTGCACCCCTTCATGCCGTTCATCACCGAGGAGATTTGGCAAAAGTTGCCGAAATCTTCGAGTGCTCCGCAGAGCATCATGATCACGATGTACCCGATTCCCGATTCACGATTCGCAGATGAAGCCTCGGAAACGTCGATGATGTTGCTGCAAAGTGTGATCGCGGCAGTGCGTTCGGTGCGAACGGAACGACAGATCTCGCGCGCGCAAAAGAGCAAACTCGTCCTGACGGTGCAAGACGATTACAAAAAGACGATTCTCGATGGCTACAAACATTTCGTGATGGCCCACGCCAATTGCGACGATGTTCAGGTTCGACGTTCAGGTGAAGCGCCGAAGGGGCCGACCACCGTCGTCATGGCGGGCGATGTTGAAGTCACGGTGTTGCTGGGTGCGCCCGCCGATGCCGGCGTCGAGCGTGCACGCATCGAAAAAGAACTGGGCAAGGCCAAGAAGGACGTGGACTTCTACACAAAACGACTCGGCAACGAGAAGTTCGTGCAAAACGC
>JAWXBF010000226.1:0-9246 GCA_034439895.1 Deltaproteobacteria bacterium | reverse complement strand
TCCATCAGATCGTCCACAGCTGGGTCGTTGCTCATGTGTTGAGTTGTTGCAACTTTCGCGCCTGCGAATCCATCGCGCAGAAAGCCTTCGCAAGCTGCAAACGTTACTCATTTCGCCCGCGCGTTCCGGCGAGGTGCCGATTCCGTAACCGCTGCTGACGCCGGTTGGACCGGGTTCGCATGATCGCACTGGCACAGCATTTGCTGTCTAACCTTCCAACTACTGGAGGACCTTCCGTTGAGTCACGAACCATTCTCAGACTGCATCGGCTGGTGCTACGATTGCGCAGCGGCCAAAATGATGACCGAATGCATTCGGCTCGATCGGACCGTTTCAAATAGCAATGATTGACGATAAGAAGCATGGCTCTCGCGGGGCCGCTCCCCCGCTGGTTCGCATGGTGGCGGTGGGCCGGGTAACACCCGTGTCGGTCAGGATTTGGGCGCGTCTTGAAACGCCTTGTGCCCTTCGGCTTGAGTTGCGATCGCAAACAGATACGCGGCTGAGTGGCTCGTTTTCACCAAAGCTTGGCCAAGCCAACACCTGCGCTTTCACGTATCCGGATGATTTCCCTTCGGAAAGCCCGCTGACGCCCACCACCCGCTACAGCTTCCGCTTGCTCACCGCAGACGAGCAGCTTGTGGGTGAGGGGCGCTTCATGACGCCGGCCCGGACGCCCGCAGAGGCACCGAAAAAATGGACCCTCGCCTTCCTCAGTTGCCATCAGCCGTTCTCCGACGACGGGTCTGTCAGCGAGGGGCCCCAGAACATGTTGGCGTCCGCCGACAAGATCTTGGAGGCCCGCAACGTAGAGCTGGTTTTGTTCTTGGGAGATCAAGTTTACGCGGATGCACCGGAGTGCCTGTCTTTGTTCTCCAAAACCGATGCCGAGCCAGACATCTTAAGTCTGACGCCCGCGCAGATTCGCAGCCGCTACCACGAACGCTATCGGCGGGCTTGGAGCTTCCCCGCGTGGCAACGTTTGCACAGCCGTGGTGCCACGGCCTGCCTGCCAGACGATCATGAAGTGATAGACAATTGGGGCAGCGACAAACGCCATGCTTCGCCGCAATGGCAAAAACTTGGCACCGCCGCGCTGGATGCCGCCTTCGATTGGCAGGGGTCACGTAGTTTTTCGCAGCCCTTGCGTTCCGGTGGTTCTTTCCATCAGTCTTTTCGGTGGGGCAACGCAGGCATTTTTATGTTGGACGTCCGGAGCCACCGTCACGAAGCGGAGGATGAGACGCAAAGCCAGATCGTGGGCAACGATCAGCTGGAGGCTCTTGAAAAATTCCTTGAAGACTCGTGCGATCTGCCCGTGTTGTTCTTCGGCGTGCCGGTACCCATGGTGCACATGCCCGATTGGGCAACGTCGTTGGCCCACGCCGTTTCATTCCGTTCCAACGACCTGGAAGACAGGTGGTCGAACCCGAGCTGGGTGGCGACGCGCGATCAAATTGTGCGACGGATTGATGAACATCGGCGTGTGCATACCCACCAGCGCCTGGTTCTGCTTTCAGGTGACATTCACGCTGGGTGGGCAGTGCAACTGGTTGATCCCAAAGACGACCCCAAGGCAGGCACCAGCGCCACGGGACATCCCATCATACAGCTCGTCTCAAGTGCCATCACCAACGGTGACAGCGGGTTTGTCGGTGTGGTGAGTGAAACACTTCTACAGGTTAGTAAGATGCTAACCAGCAAGATTGCCGGGCTCAATGTGCAACACATCGATGGGCTTTCCAACTTCAACAAGAACCCTTTTGGGGGGTTGAACCTGGGCTTGGTCGATATTGAGAAAACATCCGACGGCGTATCACTTCGTTTTTCGTTGGTGACCCATGGCGATGACGATGCCAAGGCCGAGCCTAAGATCGTATTCGATTCGGGGCCGCTGTGAAGGCAGCGCGCGGGGTTGATTCGCTTGCTGGGTACGGCGCGCAAGAAGAATGCGGCGCTGGGCGTTTCTGAACACACTCGAGGAAGACTTGGCCGAAGCAAACTCTTCCGATACCGTGATGCGTTTCCTCGATGCCTTCCGCACCGGCGTGACCCTCCAACGGCTTTGCGAACCAGTAGCCCTGACCGCGCTCGCAACCCAAGGCGCCAATCGGATGATCGACGGTACCAACGACCGTTCGCCGGGCTTCGCCACCCCATCAACGAAAGACTTGTCGATCTTGATGACATCAAGAGGGAAGCGGTGAAGATACGAAAGCGAGGAATAGCCGGTGCCGAAATCGTCCAGCGACAGGCTCACCCCGAGGGCCCGCAGACCCGCCAGGATAGGCGCGGTTTCGCCGGGATTCTTGATGAGGGCGCTTTCGGTCAGTTCAAGCCGCAATGAGCTGGGGGCAAGCGATTCGGCAGCCAGAACCTCACGCACGATGTCGACCACACGACTGCTGGTGAGTTGCCGGCCTGAAATGTTGACACTGACGTACACGTGACTCTGTTCCGGATGTTCGTGCTGCCATTGCCGCAACAAACGGCATGACTCGGACAGCGACCACCAACCCAGGCTGTCGATGAGGCCCATCCTCCGCAATCGGAATGAACAGTCCGGGTGGCACAGGCCCGCGCGATGGGTGGCGCCAACGCATGAGCGATTCAAATCCCGCGAGCTTTGCGGTCTGCAGATCAACAATCGGTTGGAACTCGAAGCGCAGCTCGTCTCGTTCCAGCGCATAGGGAAGATCGACCTGTAGCGCCAGCCGTTCATCCAGACTTTTCTTCAGCGTCTCATCGAAGATCTGGACCCCGCTGCGGCTCTGCTGACGCGCGCGAAAGGCGGCGGCACGGGCCCGCGCAATGACCTGATCGGCGGAGGCGGCGTTGCCATCGATCACGAAAGCTCCCACCTGCGCGCTCAGCGTGACCATCGTGCGATCGATGTCAATCGGACGAGCCATCCGTCCCATCAGGCGCGTCGAAACGACCATTACATCCGCGCTGGTACGGGCCGTCGGTACAAACAGCGCGACTTCATCCATCGCCACGCGGGCCCAGGCCGAGCCCTCATCGTCTACCGCGCTCGCCAGGCGACCCACCAGCGCCCCGAGCACGCGTTCGCCAAAGCGGAAACCATGCAGCGCACGCAGCGTTTCGAGTCCTTCGATCGCGAGAACAACCAGCGCACCTCCGGGCTCGGGTGCGACAGTTGCAGCCTCCAGCCGCACGAGCAAGGCGGAGAAGTTGGGGAGCTCGAGATCGTTGGCAATCACCACGGCGCGGGCGTGGGAATCCTTGGCGGCGCTTTTCATGGTGTCATCATCATCGGTGTTTCACCCGCCACCCTGAAATCAAGGCGCGCGAACGGACCCAGCGACACCGGTCCCCACGCGTCAAGGGTGCCTGCCCAATCCAGACTGGCCCCGGTTTCGGTCGCCAGGCGTTCATTGACATCTACTGTGAGACCAAAACACCATACTTCGTGCCTGGTCTTGTTCTCGCGTTGGGCAGCGAGATTGCCGGACTGGCCATGGTGTTCACGCCCGACAAGGTTGATACGCAGTTGCGACCCGGACTCAACAACGCTCGTTAGCGCCCCCGGATCTTGCGTCCAATCATTAAGGGTATTACTCTTACATGTAAGAAAAGACGCCGATGAAGATCACATCCAAGGGGCAGGTCACAATTCCTGTCGAAGTTCGCGAAACCCTCGGTCTACTCCCCAACACCGAGGTTGAATTCGTGATTCAGGGTGAAACAGTCCGCCTGGTCAAGAAACCCGCGAAACGTGCCCGGGGCCGCGGCATGGACACCCTCAGTCGCTTACGTGGCTCTGCGAACGTCAGAATGACCACAGACCAAATCTTGGCCCTCACGCGGAAACAGAAATGACCGTTCTCGTCGACAGCAACGTTCTTCTCGACGTTGCAACCAACGACCCAGTTTGGGGCCGATGGTCGGCAGATGCGCTTGAAACCGCCGCTAACGAAGCACCTCTCGCCATCAATCCTCTTATCTACTCGGAGGTCTCCATCGGCTTTTCGCGCATCGAGGACCTTGAGGCCGCGCTTCCGAAACACCTGTTCCGCAGAGAGCCTCTTCCCTACGAAGCCGGATTCCTCGCCGGCAAGGCCTTCCTTCAATACCGGAAGAAAGGCGGCGCCAAGACCTCTCCCCTTCCCGACTTCTACATCGGTGCCCATGCAGCTGTGTCGCGCTTCCGCCTGCTCACCCGCGACGTAGCACGATACCGAACCTACTTCCCCACAGTGCAACTCATCGCTCCCAAGTAGGTTCGGATAAGCCCGCAACCGTCCGAGTGCGTCAAGCGTCAAATGTCCGACAAGAAGGGGCGTGTGCGCCCTTCGATCGTT
Source organism: Deltaproteobacteria bacterium (assembly GCA_034439895.1). Classification (GTDB taxonomy): domain Bacteria; phylum Myxococcota_A; class Polyangia; order Fen-1088; family Fen-1088; genus JAWXBF01. The sequence continues at coordinate 4,921 of JAWXBF010000226.1, read as the reverse complement.
GACGCTTACAACGCGTTCGGTGGTGACGCGAGAGGGCGACAGAGACGCAATTCTTGCTCAAAATACGGAGGCCCGTGAATAGCCTTCGCGCGCCAGAGCGACGAGCGTGTCGCGCAGCCAAGTGCGAAGGGGATCATGCTCGGTGCGATCGTGCCAATACAAATGTATTGCGAATTGGCCGGTTGGAAAGGGCAACGGTGTCACGGTTACGGGAATCTGATGTGCCGCCTGGCGGGCGATCCGGGTGGGAATGACCGTGATGTGATTGGTGCGTGATACCACAGCGAGTGCGATGGGGATATGGGCGGTCTGCAATACCCGTTCGGTTTTCAATCCACGTCGGGACAACTCGTTTTCCAGGATGCTTGCCCATGGGCCGACCGGGGTTACAACGACCTGACTGTAGCGTGCGAACTGGTCCATGGTGCGCGCACCGGTGAGCATCGGATGCCGGCGCCGGACCACGCAGCTGTATCCATCGTGCACCAGTTCAATTGAGCGGATGCTCGTGCGTTGCATCGGCCCCATGAACAGTGCGGCGTCAACCAAGCCGCTCGCAAGACCTTCGTCGACGGCTTGCTGTGAGGTTGGATGGGTTTCGATGGTGATGCCCGGCGCCTCTTTTGCAGTCAACGCCATCAGTTGCGGCAACAACGCAAAATGCCAATAGTCGCTCATCGCAATTCTCAACGTGCCGCGCGCCTTCATCAGGTCGAAATTCGAGTGGACCATCAGCGCGCCCGATACCGACATCAGCGCCTGCTGAACGAGTGGCCGCAGTTGTTGCGCCAATGGAGTCGGTACCATCGATCGTCCGTGTCGGACGAGCACGGGATCCCCCAGCAGATCCCGCAACCGTCCGAGTGCATTGCTCATGGCGGGTTGGCTGATGCCGACGGTGCGGGCCGCTTGTGTGACGTTCTGCGTTTCGAGAAGCGCATCCAGAACAGGCAAGAGGTTCAGATCAACGGCCGATAGTTTCATTCACCGTAATTATTCCACACATTCAAAAGATTGATGAAACAGATTGTGGCTTGGGAAGACTTCCGGTTTGGAGAAACCCACTTTTATGAAAATGACGTTTGATGTGAAGAATTATTGGCTGCCTGTCTTTCTTGCAACCGGCTTGCTTGTCGCAACCGCCTGTGACGATGGAGACTCGGACGCTTCACCCGGCGGGAAAGATCCTGCCACTGCACCAAAGGCATCGGTCGATCGGTTCAGCGCCACCGCTGCGGCCTTGATGGTGCGAACAGCGAGCAATGGTTTGCCCGCCGCCAACGCGCCGATTGATTTCGACAAGTCGCCTTTTGTGACACAAGGCTTTGGTCCGAACGGTGAAGTCGTTATGTACTACAACTTTGACGTTCGCCCCGAAGCGCCTGCACCCATCTATGTTTTGTTCAAAGAAGGCGCAGCCGCTCCGGTTGCTGGCCAGCACAACATCATTGATGTGTTGCCCGGTGAATCCGGTTACAACGATTTCTGGTTGGTAAACAAGGTGACCGTACCGGCTGCATACGTGGCCAACACCTATACCAGCCTTGCCGAAATCCGTGAGGCTGCGTTGAAGATCGAGGCCACGACGATGTTGGTGAATTGCCCCGTGGTCCCTGAAGGTTCGACGGCAAACAAACGGATGGGCGGTGGGTCTGCAGCTTTGAGCACCGGCTGGTATCGGGGATCGACGGTCCGCTATTTTACTTTTGAAGAAAAAGCATTGAGCGGCGCGAGTGTTCCCGTCTCGCCGATTTACGTTGCCTTCAACGTCAATCCGGATCTGCCAGGGGGCGGACCTCCTTCGGGTTTCAAGACAGAGGCTGGTAGCGCCCAAACGCACAACGTGCTGGCGACCAATCCGGCGGACGCGGGCTACTCCCCGTTGTGGTTGGTCAACATTTACGACAACGCATCGTTCGACACCGTGAAAAATCTTGTTACGGCTACTGCTGCGCCGGTCGCGGCCGCGGGGGTCGCGAAAGTGAACTGTCCGGTCGTGCAGATTGGAACAACGGCCGCCCAGATCGTTCCCACGGATCTCGGCGCGTTGAAAACGTTCCTCGAGAGCAAAGGCTACGCCGCATTCAAATCGGAACCCGCCGCACATGCATCGACAGGGCCTCACGGCAAGGTCCGCACCTTCGTCAACGACCTTTTGGCTGCCTCGTTGACCGCGAACAACGCGGTCCATCCCATCAATGCCGCCTCCGTCAAAGAACTGTATTCAGCGGATACAATTATCGGATGGGCCGTGCTCGTAAAGACCCAAGCAGAGTCGGCGGGTGGGGCGGGCTACTTCTGGTACGAGCTCGTGAACGGCAAAGTGGTCATAGAAGGTAACGGAAAAAGCGCGTGTACCGGTTGCCATGCCAGCGGCATGGACTTTGTACGATCGGTGATTTGAGGTCATATCGCCGCCCGGTGCGTGGTTTTCCACTGGCCGCGGGTGAAATCGGGAAAGTCGATGGTGCGTCCGCGCTTTTTCACCGAAGCCTCGGTGAGCGCGGAGACCACCGACCAACTTGCGCCCTCGTACACATTCTGATCCATGGCCGCACCGTTCTTGAGGTTTTGCACCAGGCGCCAGAACATCAGGAAATCCATCCCACCGTGGCCGCCGGTTTTTGCGGCACGTTCGCCCATTTCCTTCCACAAAGGGTGCTCGAATTCCTGGATGATCGGGTCCAGTTTTTCGCCTTCAATCCACTCGTGAGTATTGGCGCGCCCTTCAATCGCAACACGGGTCGGAAACCCTGCCAGCGCACCCTTGGTCCCCTGAATCAGATTGAGCCGGGTATAGGGTCTTGGCGTGGTGGTATCGTATTGCAAAAGGATGCTGCGGCCCTTTTCGGTTTGAATGAGGGAACTGTTGATATCGCCGCAAATGTAGCGAGCCTTGTTGCGCGCATGATCGGGCGGGAAATTTTCGCGCGCGTACTTGGCCCGCCCCTTGGCCGGCGATCCGATGGAAACCAAAAACGAGAATCGGTCTTCGCCGCGATCGATGCCCATGTATTGCGCCACCGGACCCAGGCCATGCGTGGGGTACAAATTGCCGTTGCGCTTGGATTCGTGCAGGGTGCGCCACGAGCCAGTGCCATATTCGATGTCCTTCATCTGAATGCGCAAATCGTGTATGTACGCCGCCTCGCCGTGTAACAGATCGCCAATCACGCCCTTTTGCACCATGTTGAGGAACATCAGTTCCTCGCGTCCGTAACAAACGTTTTCCAGCATCATGCAGTGCTTCTGGGTCTTCTCGGCGGTTTCCACCACCTCCCAGTTGCCATCCACGGTGTAGGAAAAAGGCACTTCACAAAACACGTGTTTGTTGGCCTTCATGGCATCCACGGCCTGTGGCACATGCCAATCCCACGGGGTCGAAATCACCACGGCATCAATGTCATCACGCTCCAGCATGCGTTTGTAGTCGTGCACGCCGCCGGTATAGAGATCGGGTTTCTTGTGCCCTTTCATTTCGCACGCGGCAGCTGCTTTTTCCGCCGCAGGCACATGCGGATCCACAATGGCGGGGACGGTAACCCCTTGCACCTCCAGAAAGCGTTCCAGCTGTCCGGCACCGCGTGATCCCACGCCAATGAAGGCACAGCGCAGATTTTCGATCCGGGGCGCCACCAGTTCGCCAACGTAGGCGCTGCCGCGCGCCCGTTTGTTGCGCGCCGCCTCGGCGATGCCGGTGGTCTGTAGCACGGTAAGACCCGCGCCCACACTGGCCAGGTCGCGTAGAAAACCTCTTCGTGATTCGTGATGGCTCATTTGTAGAACGTCCCTTCCCGGATTCTCGGTTCGATCGGTGTCGCGGGAGCACTGCATGATCCTGATCGCGTGATCCTTTCTTCCCATTGCCCCGCGGCGCTGTCGCCGAGACAATAGATTAAGATTCTCCATAATGAAAAGGCGCGATTTTTTCCATTCCCTGGCAGCCGGAGCCACGGCGAGCGCACTCGGCAAGACCGCCCGAGCGGCTCGCACAGCGCGCCCCGCCAAGAACAACAACCCCATTGTTGCCGAAAACGGTCGCACCGGAACCCGCGACTGGATGCTGCAAAACCCGCGGGTTACGGCCCCGGAGCTGCCGTGGCAGCACTACGGCGGCAACAGCCCCACCATCGAGGCCTACGCTTCGGACCCTTCGGTCAAGGCGGGTGAATCGCTATCGCTGATGGTCAGCACCAACCCACCGGCGCCGTACAAGGTGGAGATCTTTCGCACCGGCTATTACGGCGGCAAAGGGGGGCGAAAGATCTCCGAATTCGGCCCGATCGAGGGCACCGCACAACCGTATCCCACGGAAGGCGCCTTCCGGGTCATGGATTGTCAGTGGACGCCTTCGCTCACCGTGCCCGTGGGCGCCGATTGGCAAAGTGGCGTGTACGTGGCCAAGCTGACCGAACTGCGCAACCAGACCGATAGCTACGCCATATTCGTAGTACGGGATGACCGGCCGTGTGACTTTCTCATCAAGGTCAACGACATGAACTGGCAGGCCTACAACCGCTGGCCCAACCAACATTCGCTTTACTGCGATGGCAAAACCGACGCCAACTGGCGCACCGGCATTGATGCCTCGGTCAACCGGCCGTACATGAAACACCACGCCTACAGCGATTCGCCGCTATCGGTAGGCAGTGGCGAGTGGTTCAACTACGAATTTCCCTTGGCGTTCTGGATGGAGAAACTGGGCTACAACGTTTCGTACGTCAGTTGCTGGGATGTGCATTACCACCCCGAAACCTTGAAGCGCACCCGCGCGCTGATTTCCATTGGGCACGACGAATACTGGACCCAACCCATGTACGATGCCGTCAAAAAGGGCGTGCGTGAAGATGGCTTGAGCGGGCTGTTTCTGTGTGGCAATTCGTTGTTCGGGCGGCTCGATCTGAAACCCGACAGCAAGGGC
>JAWXBF010000225.1:0-20863 GCA_034439895.1 Deltaproteobacteria bacterium | reverse complement strand
CCCACCTCGCGAACCCCGGAACCGATGCCGGTCGAGACCCCTTCCTCAAGTGGCTCCCCGCTTGAACCGCTCGACCTGGGACTGGATCTCGACGCGGAACTCGGGGCAGATGGCCCCCCGGTTGCACGCGGTGAAACCATTTTTGGAAACCCACCATCGCCACCCGTACCGGGCGGGGGTTTATTTGATCTGCAACCGGACCTTGGCAGCATGGGACCGGGCGATAGCGAGCTCGGGTTCACCCTGAACATCGAGGGGGCCGAGTCCAACGTCGGCAATCCGACCGGCACCGTTCGCGCGCAATCGGCACTACCTGCCATCGAGATTTCAACGGCGGGCGTCCTCGAAGACTCGCTTCCCCATTTGATGCCGTATCAGCAAGTGGCGCGTGATGCGGTTGAAAAACCGGTCGCGACTCGCAACAAGAAGCCGCTGAAGCTTGCAGCAGCCGGCGGCGGCTTGGTTGCCATCGCAGCGGCCGTCTATTTCCTTGTGCTCGCACCATCGGGACCGCCCATTCCCGAGGGCGACACCATCGCCGGACAACGGGGCGCTTTGACGCGAGATTTGTATTCGGCCTACGATAGCGGCGCCAAGGCGCTGCTTGCGGCCGCAACCTTGCCACGGCCTGACGCAAACGACCTTCGTGCAGAAGCCGCCGAACTGTTGTTGCTCGCCCGCATCGGCCGCTCGGGCAGCGAGCAGCTCGAAAAAAGTGCAGAGGCGGCACTTTCCGGCATCGTCGCCGTGGAACAGCCGGGCCCGAACGAGCGACGGGCGCGCGCCTTGCTCGAAATCGCCAAGGGGCGTGGACAGCGGGTGGCGGCACTACTCTCGGGCCTTGAGAACGATCCGCGAGTCGAGCTCATCATCGGCATGAAGCACTTGCAAAGCGGCGACGCCATCAAGGCGGCGCAAACCTTCCAATCTGTATTGCGAAAGACGCCGGATCGGGCGCTCGCACACTACCTTTCGGGTCGCGCGTTCGAAAAAATCGGCGAAAAAGACAAGGCGACGGAACAGTACAACCAAACCGTCAAGGCGAACCCCGATCACCTGGGAGCACAGCTTGGCATTTTGCGCATTGCCGCGCTGCCCCCCGCCACGCTGAGAGAAAAGGCGGCCGAACTCATCAAGAAACGCGCAGACCTGTCCTCGGCAGACGAGCGAGCTGCCGTCCTCGTTTTGAGTGGCCTCGCCGCCCGTGAACAGGGCCGAACCAACGAGGCCTTCCGCGAGTTCAGTCAAGCGCTCGCCGTGGATCCCAAAAACCCGGCCGCCAACATCGCGCTCGGCATGGCGTACTTGCGCGAGGGCAAGTTCAACGAGGCCCTGGTTCGATTGCAAGCGATTGGCCCGGCCCTGCAGACGGTTTCCGAAGGGCGATTCGCACTCGGAGGCGCAACCGTGGCGACGCACCGTCGCGTCGAAGGCCTGGCGATGATCGAAGCGGCCGCCAAACAGTGGCCACGCGATCCGCGCGGGCCCTTCTTCCGTGGACTCGCGGCCGAGATTGACCCAACACCCAATTTAGAGGAAGCAGCGAAGCAGTATCAGGCCGCCATCGATCTCGACAAAACCTTCGTCGACGCTTCCCTCCGTCTGGCATCGATACTTCAAAGGCGAAACCAGGCGTCCGCAGCGCTGAAAGTACTGAAAAACGCCGAAGAAGCCGGCGCACCGCCCACGTTGCTACAACTCGCCTGGGGTCAGGCACTCATCCTCGCCAAACAACCCCAGCGCGCAGAGGACGTGTTTCGTACGGCGATTGCGGGAGACGACAAACTCGTTACCGCTCGCATTGGCCTCGCCGAGGCGTTGCGTGAACAGGGTCGCGTCGGAGAGGCAAAGGTTGAACTGGAAGAAGCGCTGACGGCATTCCCCGATGCAGACGGATTGCGCGAAAAACTCGGTGAGATCTCGCTTGCGCTCGGTGAAAAGGAAGAGTCGATGCGACACTACCAGAGTGCCATCGATGGCGGTAAGGCCGCGCTCACCGTACACGTGGCACTGGCCCGCGTCGCGATGGATCTCGGCAAGATGGATGTCGCCGAAAAACTTTTGACCAAACTCTCCGACGACGCACCCGGCACGCCAGGCGCCCTGTTCGCGATGGGCGCGTTGCGCGAGCTTCAAGGCAACCTGGGTCTTGCTTTGCAGGAGTATCGCCGCGCGGTCCAGGTCGAGAACACGCCCATTGTACAGCTCGCATTCGGCAAGGCCTTGCTGAAGGGCGGACGCGAGGACGATGCACTCACGGCGCTCCGACGCGCAGAAACGCTGGCGGAAGCGCGACTCGAACTGGGACGAATCATGTTCCGCCGACAGGACATTGAACGCGCCATTACCGATTTGACGACGGCGGTCAACATCGACCCAACCCTCGACGAGGCCTACCTACTCATCGGCAACGCGCACGATCATATGGGCGATACGGCCAAGGCCGCCGAGGCCTGGCTCGCATGCATTCGCACCGCTCCGACCAACGTCGAGGCGCTTTATCGCATGGGCCGGCTCAAGGCAGATCAAGGCAAGACCGCCGACGCGATCGACTTCCTTCGTCGGGCGTCCACCAACGTGCCTGAAAGCAAGCCCTGGGCAGCCGACGTTTATTTTCAGCTTGGGTATGCCGAACTCAACGTCGGTTCTCGATCGAGTGCGCGTGCTGCGCTTGAAAAGTACCTCGCGCTGGCTCCCACCGATTCGCCGGCTCGACCGGCCATCGAAAAGCTGCTTCAGGAACGATTGCGCTAACCCGTGTGGTTGGCCAACACGCTCACGCTGTCCCGTATTCCGCTCGGGATAATGTTCTTGGTCTTCGCGGAACAAACCTATCTGGCGTCGGCGATCCTGGTCGCCGGAGCCGTAACGGACATCGCCGATGGTATCGTCGCACGAAAATGGATCGCGCCGGGCAGCACGGCGGCGGTCCTCGGAGCCTGGCTCGATCCCACCTGTGACAAGTTTTTTATCGGCTGCGTTCTGTCGGGCATCTATCTTCACAGCGCCGTCGACCCCTTCTGGATTCCTCTGGTATTGATGCGGGAGGCCCTCCAGCTCATCGCGCTGTCCGTCATGGCCGCAGGCTGGCTTCGCCCCACGGCAACCCGCGCAGACTACGATTTCCGCGCCGACCGCCTCGGAAAATCGACCACCGTGGTACAGTTCGCGTTTGCCACCGCAGCGCTATTCCGCTTTCCCGCGGCGATCTCGGCTGGCCTCGCGGGACTTGCTGCCGTGCTCGGCGCCGCCAGCGTTTGGATCTACATCCGACGATACCTGTCGGAATGAAGATGAAAAGCCACCCCGGATCTCCTACCCTCTCTGGCAGGCAACGTGTCTTATTTTTGGCAGCGCGATGATTCGCAAGGTTCGGGCAATGGGCAGGGTGGCAAAGCGCGTTCGATTGGCCTTCTGCGTTCGCTCGGATGGCGCACGCCGCCGGTCATTGTTGTCGCGAACACACTATTCCAATACCTGACCAAAGCTTTCCCCCCAGCCGAATGGCCAAACCAGCCCGCCGATCTCGAGAGAATTGACCGCATCACAGACGCATTGCTGTCACAGCCGTTTCCCCGCAACCTTGAAACCGAGTTGTCTGCCGAGCTTGATGGTTTCGGACAAAGCGCAACACGTTTTTCCGTGCGTTCGTCCTTTGCAACCGAGGCCGACGCGCGATCGCTTGCCGCAGGTGTCTACGAATCCCGTATCAACATCGGTCGCGCAAGTGTTGCAGCGGCAATTCGCTCCGTCCTGGCCTCGGCCGTGGCGCCGGGAGCCATCGCCTATGCCCAACACGCCGGTCTTGATCCTTTCGCGGGACCATTCGCTGTGTTGGTGCATCCTTACATTGATGGCAATGCGCACGGACACGCCATTCGTGATACGGTAGGGGTATCGTTCATGGTTCTTGCGGGGACACTTTCGCGAGAACATCGTGCTGCTATTGAATCCAATCTTGAAAGCTTGCCGGAAGCCGCAACCCCATGCGAGGTGGAATGGGTGACCGACCAAGAGGGGCCGGTCTTTCTGCAATGGCGCCCCCATGTTCCTCCCCCGCCCCAACCCGATTGGCTGGGATACGATTTCTTGCCATCGACGGAACAACCGGCCGACTGGCACTGGGATGCCGCGCACAACCCCTTGCCGCTGTCACCCGCGCAGGCGGGTCTGGTGCAGATCGTGGACGATCGGTGTCGCATCGGCATTCGACAGAGGGTCCTCGGTGGATACTTGTTTTACCGAATCGATCCAGATGTTCCCACGGTGGGTCCAATTGATCTCTGCGCGTTCTTCGACGTCCTTGAATCCGATGCAAACGTTGCACTCAAACAACTGAGCGATCCGCCCGAACTCGAATCCGCCATTGAATTGTTGGTTCGCTTCTACCAGCCGCTTTTCGGCATGCTCGGGCCAGCGGCAAAAATGGCCCGACAAGATCTGCTGGATTTCTTGGCGGCCTCGGGACTGCAAACGTTCGCACCGGATCTGTTGCTGGCGGTTCCGTCGCACGCAACTTTGCGGATGCAACTGTTTGCGGAAATGCAGACCGTCCCCGGCGAAACGCGATCTGCCCAGGCGTTGCTTGATGCCATAGGCGACGAGGCTTCCGTTTGGGACGTGGCCGAACCGACCCGACGGGAGACGATGACCTGGCGCCGCGTTGCACTCGCTGAATCCATCTCGAGCTTGAAGAAGAATGCATCCCGTGCAGAACATGCGCGACACGCAGTCCTCAACGCGATCGACGAATCGAAACACGAAATCTTTCTCATCCGCTTGCAGATGGCGCGCGATGCCACTGCCGTCGGCGAGAACGATGATGCCCTCTACGCCCGGATAGTCGCACCCTTGCGCGTGGCACTGCTGCACCTTGGCAGGACGCTCTGCAAACGCGGTCACCTGGATCGACCCGAGTCGATTTTTTTCCTGCCACTCCCTATTTTGCGACGCCTTGCCGACGGTTCGATGGGCGGTGAAACTATCATGTCATACGTTTCACAAAACCAAGCCGAGCGCGAACACTTTCTCCGCGCACCACCGCCGCTTGGCCGAAACGCTCGATCTGAACGTGCTGGCGTTTCAGGGATCGGAACCGGCGGTCGAACCGTCGGCACCGTTTTCCACCATGAGCCGGGTCGCTTTGACTACCCGGACGATGCCGTGTTGGTGGCCATCACGTTATTGCCGACGGAATTACCGCTGCTGCGACCGATCGCCATCGTCACCGAAACCGGGGGTCTATACGGTCACGTCGCAGCGCAGGCCCGCGAGCGAGGACTCCCAACCGTGATCGGATGCATCGGTGCGTGCGCACACCTAACACCCGGAACCCGCGTCATCGTCGACGCGGATGCCGGTGTGGTTATCCCCGTCGAAACGTACTAGGCGGAGGCCGATTCGCGCGACTTTTCGACGCGCTTGCGCTCGTTGTGGTCCAACACGCGCTTTCGGATGCGGATGGCAGCCGGGGTAATTTCGACCAGCTCATCTTCGTTGATGAACTCGAGCGACTCTTCCAGGGAGAATCGACGCGGCGGCGACAGAATCAGCTTCTCGTCGGCTGCCGTAGTACGGATGTTGGTGAGTTTCTTCGCCTTCGAGGGATTGACGACGAGATCGTCTTGCCGCGAGTGGAGACCCACGATTTGTCCGCCGTAGACTTTGATGCCAGCGTCAAAGAACAGCTGGCCGCGCTCTTGCAAAGAAAACAACGCGTAAGCGTTCGTGTCGCCCGGATCCTGTGCGATGAGAACGCCGTTGAGACGTCCCTTGAACACACCCACGTAGGTACCGTAGTGGCTGAAGTTCGCATTCAGGATGCCCGTACCGCGCGTCAGCGTAAGAAAGAGCGATCGGAATCCGATGAGGCCACGCGCCGGAATGATGTATTGAAGGCGTGTGCGCCCTTCGCCGCCTGGCTTCATCTCGGTCATGCGGCCGCCGCGGCGACCGAGCTCCTCGATGACAGCCCCTGCGTAACTTTCTTCGACGTCGATCCAGGCCTCTTCATAGGGCTCTTCACGAACCCCGTCCTTGTCGGTTTTCACCACGACCTGCGGCTGCGACACGAGAAGCTCGTAGCCCTCGCGACGCATGGTCTCGATGAGAATCGAAAGGTGCAACTCGCCGCGCCCGAGGACCTCGAAAACGTCTGGCGCCGCCGTTTCGTTGACCCGCAACGCCACGTTGGACTTGAGCTCGCGCAGCAGCCGATCGCGAATGTTGCGCGACGTGATGTACTTGCCTTCCTGGCCTGCGTTGGGACCGTTGTTAACCATGAATTGCATTTTCACGGTTGGCTCTTCGATCTCGAGCAAGGGCAGAATGCGCGGATTCGCGATGTCGGTGATGGTTTCGCCGACCGTGAGATCGGACATGCCCGAAATTGCGCAAATATCGCCTGCTGCTACTTCGGACAACTCGAAGCGCTTGAGCGCCTGGTAACCGAGCAACTTCGCCACGCGAAATTCCTCTTTGCGACCATCGCGATGAACCAGCAAGCAGCGCTCACCGGGTTTCAATCGCCCCGCAAGAACGCGACCGATGCCGACATATCCGAGGAAGTCGTTGTAGTCGAGGGTCGTGACCTGCATACAGAAGGACGAGTCCAGATCGGCCACGGGTGGCGGAACGGCCTCGACGATGAGATCAAGCAACGGGCCAAGGTCCTTCTTTTCGTCGCCGAGGTGCTTGATCGCATAGCCTTCGCGACCCGATGCATAGATGACGGGAAAATCGAGCTGTGCGTCGGTTGCACCGAGGTTCACGAACAGATCGAACGTCGCATTGACGGCCCCATCCGGATCAGCACCGGCACGATCGATCTTGTTCACGACCAGAATCGGTCGCAAACCAAGCGCGAGCGCTTTTCGTGTCACGAATCGCGTCTGCGGCATCGGACCGTCGAACGCATCGACAAGCAACAGAACCGAGTCCACCATCTGCAACACGCGTTCCACCTCGCCGCCGAAGTCAGCGTGTCCGGGTGTATCGACGATGTTGATGCGCGTACCGTTCCAGGTGATGGCCGTGAACTTGGAGAGAATCGTGATGCCACGCTCGCGCTCGAGATCATTCGAATCCATCGCGCAGTCGGCGACAACCTCTCCGCGGCGAAACGCTCCGGCCTGGTGCAGAAAGCCATCTACCAACGTGGTCTTGCCGTGGTCGACGTGCGCGATGATGGCGATATTGCGAACATCTTTGCGCTGCGGAACTTTTTCGTTTGATTCGGACATGGTTAAGGGGCGCGGAGAATGCCATGCTCAACCCTACCCGGCAAACATCTCCTGAAAGCGTCACGCGCTTGACGTATTTGCCCGGGGCCCCCACACTCCCATCCGCATGTCATCGCCCGAAACATTCGTTTCCGAACTTGAGGGCAAAAACCAAACGTCTTTCGAGCGTTTAATCCAACAATGGCTGGGTGTTATCGCAGAACAGGACCTGTCGGTGGTCGCCCTGGCAAAGTTGGAGGCCCGTTTTACGCTGGAAGCCACCGAAGCGGCGGCCCTCTGGACCGCCGATACCGAAGGGGTGTCTTATAAAATGGCGCTTGCGGCGCACTGCGGAGCCTGCGCGCAGCGCTACACGCTGATTGCGAACCGGCTGGCAGAACTGGGGGTCTCAGAGGGCGATTTTGACCCAGTCGCCCTGGGATACTCCCGGCTTTTCGGGTTTTTCCGGTCCCTGCAAACCGTCGAAGAACGCTCGGCCGCAGGTCCGCTTACGGCTGGGTCGTTCGCACTCGAACGATACCGCATCGCGGCAGAACGGGCGCGGCAGCTTGGCGATCTCGAAACGGCCGCCCTGTTTTCGGACACCTTGCCGGCCACCGAAATGGAAGCAATTCATTCCAGCCGCGTGGCGTTGCTCGCCCGTGTCAAGAACGAAGAGGCACAGGCACGAGCCCGACGTGCGGCCTACCGGTCGATCGAGCTTTTGACGGAACTGCACGAGACCGGCCTCGTGAAGAAGTTTCTGGGTCGCTCATCGCGACGCCCGCCCTCGCCCTAGATCGTCACGTCGACGACCACGACCGTGACGTTGTCGCGCCCGCCGCGTTGATTCGCCGTGTTGATCAACCGCTGCGCCACCTCGGCTGCATTGCCGCCGAGCAAGCTGTCGAGCTCGGCCTCTTCGAGATAGCCGTGCAATCCGTCTGAACAGAGCATGAATCGATCACCCGGCTTCACCTCGATGTCGATCACGTCAACCTCGACGAAGTCCTGATGACCGACCGCCCGAGTGATGACGTTTTTTCCCGGGGCATTTTCTGCCTCTTCGGGCGTGATGAGGCCCAATTTCAGGCGAAAATTAATGAGCGTGTGATCCTCGGTCAACTGGGTCGCGGATCCATCTCGGAACAGGTAGACGCGGCTGTCGCCGACCTGCCCGATAAACGCGCTGCCGCCACAAACCAGAGCACAGGAGAGTGTCGTGGACATCCCCCGTTGCTGAGGGTCCATCATCCCCATGCCGAAGACCATGTAGCACGCGGACTGCACGGCGTTTTCGATCAGACGCCGAACAAACTGACCGTTTTTTTCGGTCGGATCTTTCCGGAACGTTTCGAGGGTCGAGGTCCACTTCCGAACCCAAGAATGCACGAGTTCGACAGATTCGGCGCTTGCCACTTCACCCTTGGCATTGCCACCCACTCCGTCGCAAACCACGTACAACCCCAGTCCGTCATCGCTCAGAAACGAATCTTCGTTGTTCGCGCGACGCCGTCCAACATCCGATAGCCCGACAGAGATGGCTTTCATAGCTCGTGGCGGCATTGTACTTTCATCGGGAGGAAACTCGAATTTCCTGATCTGTTCTTGGCTGATTCTCGAGACCGGATCGTGCCTGCTGTTCAGGTGTGCAGTGAGGGCCTGTGGCTCACGGCGCCATCCCGGATCGTCGGTCGATCGGTTCGGTGACTTGAGTGGCCCCTTGTCACCCCGCATCGCTTCGATGCGGCCTCATTCGAGGCTTGGTGCTTTCGGTGAGAGTCCTGGAAATTCACCGTGTTATAGTCTTTGGCGGTGACGACGGAAGAGGAGGGAGCCGACCTAACACTCCCCTTGAAATTTGGCCGCTATACGCTCGTCGAGCGCATCGCGACCGGTGGCATGGCAGAGGTGTTCAAGGCCAAGATCTTGGCCACCCACGGCTTCGAGAAGCTGCTGGTCATCAAGCGCATCCTGCCCCACCTGGCCGCCGACAAGAACTTCGTTTCGATGTTCATCGACGAAGCCAAGCTGACCGCGCAGCTCACCCATCCCAAGATCGTTCAGGTCACCGACTTCGGCGAGGTCGACCGCTCCTACTTCATCGCGCTTGAGTTCATCGATGGGTTCGACGCACTCGCGTTGTTGCGAACGTCGGCGCAAAAACAGGTTCGTATCCCGATCCCGATCAGCGTCTTCATCGTGATGGAAGTGCTCGACGCACTCGACTACGCCCACAACGCGGTCGATCGCGAAGGCAAGGAAATGCGGCTCGTTCACCGCGACATTTCGCCGTCCAACGTATTCATTTCACACCGGGGCGACGTGAAACTGGCCGACTTCGGCATTGCCCACGCCTCCGAACGCGAATCGAAAACGCAGGCAGGTACGCTCAAGGGTAAATATGGCTACATGTCGCCCGAGCAGGTAGTCGGATCGAAGCTCGATGGCCGAAGCGACGTCTTTGCCGTCGGCATTGTGCTTGCGGAGATGTTGATGGGGCGCCGTCTCTTCACGGCACCCACCGATCTCGATGTGCTACTAATGGTCCGCGACGGCCGACTTGAACGGCTCGACAAGTACTGCAAGGACATCCCACCCGAGCTCGATCGCATCGTGCGAAAATCGCTCAAAAAGCGGCTCACGGATCGTTTTCAGTCGGCGGGTGAATTCCGCGATGAATTGGCGGATTTGATGTTCCGCTTCGGTTTTCGAGTGGGGCCGCGCAACCTGGGCGAAATCGCAAAACACTATTTCGACAGCACGCCCGAGGGTTACACCCAGCTGAAGGAACAGGTCAAGAAGTGGGCGGTAACGGTGGAACGCCGCGCGCGCGCCTCCTCGGTGCCACCGAAAAGCGCCGCCCAACAAGAGCTCACCACGCCACCTGGCGCGATCGAAACAGGCGTGAACACCCAGCCTGCTTCTCGCGTTCGAGCCGACTCGCAAGTGGCAGGCTCGCGCACGGTTTCGACCGAAGAGCCCACGCGGAACCATTCTGCGGGTGATGAAGATCTGGATGTCGTGATCGACGGCGATGATAGTCGCACCTCGATCCCGAAACCCGCGGCCGCGACTTCGGGTATGAACGAAACAACCCGCGCTGCAATGGCCTCGCTCGATCAAGCCATGAGCAAGCCGATGTCCGTCGTGGTCCTCGACGACTACGATGCACCGCCGCCTGCCTCTGGGCGAAATCCTGGAACCCCGGCGGGTCCATCGGGAACACCGTCGGGTTCGATGCTCTCACCCATGCGTGACACAGGCCCGATGCCGTTTGCGACACCGCCCAATTACGGTGCCGTTCCAGCGGGTTCGACCACCGGCTCTTCCGGTGCCATCAATGTGGGTGGTGCGTTTGGTTCGCCTTTCGCGGGGCCGCCCGGAACCGGGCCGGGATACGGCGCGTACCCGTCAACGGGTATGAACAATTCCCCCACGACGGATCTAGGCCAGGGGCTCAACACCGGCGCACGCCCGCCTGACAAGGGAGGCGACCTGTCCGTCATTGCGCCGATGCGTGTTTTCGCGGATCTCGCCATCGCCGGGGAAACCGGCTTGCTGCGCTTTGAGCTCCAACCCCACGTCAAGGAGATCTACCTGGTTCGCGGCGCCCCCGAATCGATCAACAGCAGCCTCAAAAACGAGCGCTTCGGCGAATATCTCGTGTCACGCGGATTTCTCACGCCTCAAAATCTCGACATGACGATGGCGCAGCTGCCCCGTTTTTCGGGCAAGGTTGGCGACACGCTGGTGGGCCTCGGGTTCATGCGACCGCTCGATGTGTTTCGTTTGCTTTCGCAACAGGTGCGCGAGCGCGTGATGGACATCTTTGGTTGGGTCCAGGGCTATTTCAGTTTCTACCGCAATGTTCGCAATCCACAGGAAGCCTTCCCGCTCGGCCTCGACACGTTCGAGATCCTCGGCGCAGGGCTGCTCACATTGCCTTACGATTTCCTTGAACGGCGATTCGCACGATTCCTCGACTACCGTCCGCGCGCGAATCCCTACGGTCGTGTTTCGCCAGAATCGTTCCGACTTGGACCAACACCACGCGAAGTGCTGGGATTTCTCGATGGATCCCGCACGCTGCGCGAATGGATCGCACGGTTCGGAAACCCCGAAGAATTGCTCACGTTCTTGCGAACCCTGTATTTGCTGGTCGAGACCGATCTCGCGACGTTCATGTAATCACGGAAGCGTGGCTGGCGTTCGGTCGACGGTAAATACGATCTGATCCTCGTGAATCACTGCTGAAACTGGGTTGCGGGCGTCGGGGAGAACGCGAGCATACAAAACGCCCTCGCGCATTTCGACCCAAACATGGCGAACACCATCGGTGCCGAGCGCGAAATGCCCTTGACTCGCGGCGGGCACACGCGCAGCAGGCAAGCGCGCGGCAATGCCAACTGGCGTGAGAAGGCGGTAGACCTGACCATCGCGATCCGATCCTTTAAATGCAATACGAATGATGGTACGCGCCGACGTGACCTCTCGCTCAAACGGAAACTCGTGCAAACGCGAAATCGGCAACGAAGAAAGCGGCGACACCCGCGGCCGAATCGCTGTTATGGGTTCACGCCCGATCGTCGGCGATGGCGCAGAGGTCGAGCTTTGGCGGGCGAAAGCCCACATCAGTCCGATGCCCAACAGGCCTCCCGCAACCCCGTAACGGCCGGTGTTGCTCAAACGCGAAATCACCCTGGGAGCAAGCTCGATGCGTTCGGTATCCGATTCATAGGTCGGCATGACAACGACCGGTCCGTCGGATTTGACGAGTACCCGTTGCAGCGCACTTCGCTCCGACAGGGAAAGGTCCACGAACTCGATGCCGGCCTCCGGAATCGGAGTGTTGCCGCTGTGCGCCCAGGCGATCTTGCCCGAAAAGACACAGGATTCGTCGCCCAGGAAAACGTGGCACGACACGTCAACCCCCGGAGACGGAACCCGGGGCGCGCGGACGAACATCCCGTGGGCACTCAGGTTGTGCACTTCGGCTGGCAATCCTTCGGGCTCGCCGGCTGCCCGCAGGTGTGCAACCCCACGGTACTGGACACGTTCCGTCCGACGCCGTTGATCCAAATTGGTATTCATCCCTGCCGCAGCATCGCGCGGTCCGGTCAACAAGCAAATTATCCACCAAAACCCCGGATGAATGAGCCAGGCGCCCCTGTAACGCCGTCTACTCAATCGAGCCCTACCCATGAACCGAAAACGACCCATTTATCGAAGACAATTCCTGCAAGGCGCCGGCGGGGTTTCGCTCGGCCTTCCGTTTCTGCCCTCCCTCGTTTCACGTGTTGTGCACGCGGCGGATCCGGCGCTGCCGTTTACTCCCAACCTTTGGTGGATGACGAGCGACCACGGCGGCGTTTTTGAAACCAATTTTTTCCCAAACAAAAACCAGCTGAACCAATCCTTCAACATCCCGAACGGACACACCGGAAATTGGGGAAAACTGACCGCCACGAAGCAGGGCAACAACAACGTGGTGTCGCCCGTCTTGCAAGCACCGTCGACCGCGCTATCCGACGCCCTCGTCGACAAGATGAACGTATTGTGGGGTTTCGATATCCCGTTTTACATCGGCCATCACACGGGCGGCCACCTCGGCAACTACGCGCGCAACGATGGCAACGGTGGCGATGGCCTGGCAGTTCAAGGCGACGTGCGACCAACGCTTGACCACATGCTGGGCTGGTCACCCTCGTTTTACAAAGACAGGACCGGGATTCGAGAGCGGCATGTGACCTACGGGTACGGGCGCAACGTAACCTGGAACTATTCGAACGGGAGCACCCAGTCCGGTGGTATTCAACCCGGCATCGTCGTGTTGTCGTCGCGCAATTTGTTCAACAGACTCATCGACGTAAACGCAGCACAGAATCCCAATCCGACGCCCGGACCCGCGCCACGAGCGTCGATCGCGGACCGGGTGTTGGTGTCCTACAAACGTTTGATGGAAGGCAACCGACGGCTTTCCGCCCGCGACAAGACGCGCCTCTCGGATCACATCAGTCAGATCAATGAACTCGAGATGAAATTGAACCCGCAAGGAGGCGGAGGCAACGGCGCTATTTGCAAACCAGGCGCTGTTCCCACCGAGGACACGGCCCGTTTCGTGAACCTGAACGACCCGGTTTCTTACGCCAAGGTGGCTGATCTATACAACGACGTGGTGGTGGCGGCGCTTGCCTGCGGAACCACACGCATCGCGGTTTTCGCACTTGGCAGTGGCGAACATGCCACGGGTTACAGTGGCAACTGGCATCAGGACATCGCACACCAGTGGGAAACCGCGAACGCACAGATGCAGCTGCGAGCATCGAATCAATTCGTGTTCGAGAAGTTCTTTGTCAACATGATGACGAAGCTCAATGCCGTGGAAACAGCACCCGGCAAAACCTTGCTCGACGATACTTTGATGGCTTGGTCACAGGAATGCGGCATGTCGACGCACGACTCCGTCTCGATTCCAGTCGTCACCGCCGGCAGCGGCTGCGGCAAATACAACACCGGACGATTCATTGATTACCGCAAAGGTGGCGGCCCGAGCGGGTCAACCAACAACGATCAATTCGGTTTGCTGTGGAGCCACTGGCTTGGCAGCGTCGCGGTCAGCATGGGAATGCCCGCAACGGAGTTCGAGCGCTGGGGCCATCGTGGCATTGGAACGCCATTCCTCACAAAAGAAGGCTGGACGCCGAAGTACGTGCAACACTACGGCAGCACGAGCTCACCCTACTTTCAGATGGCGAGCGACAAACTTCCGATCCTCAACACCTGAGGCGGAATGAACGTGTGGGCGGTCCGTCGCTTCAGTTGGCTAGGCCGAGGGCGGGCGGCAGCTCCAACTCGGTCTCGCTTGCTGACTCGCTCGCGCCCGGAACGAAACCCCGAATTGCAAAATGATCGGCGCCCCAGCGGCTGAGTGCCCAGGAAATGGCGTCCGAAAGTTCGCGGAATAACGCCGCGGGTTCCGTAGTTCCATCCGGAACCACCGCAAAATAGGTTGGGTCTTCGGAATCCAGTCGGTCTCGCTCGTCCATGTCTTGTGGAGGAAGAACGCCTTTGGGGAGCGAATATTCCCGCCGCGCCGACAAGAAACGACCGCCGCTTTGCGGCAGATCTGGTTTTGCGCTCGAGAGCGTCACGCAGTCCAGGGCGGTTCAGGTGCCGCGATACGCAGCGTTGCGCCGGTGTCGGGATGGGCCAATGTGATGGATTCCGCGTGCAGGCGCAAAGCCTGAACGCCCAGTGCCGCGGCTACCCGCTCGGTCGAAGGATCGGAATACAGATCGTCGCCCAGGATCGGATGACCGCGGTGGGCCAAATGCACTCGAATCTGATGAATGCGCCCCATCCCAAGCGTCGCACGAACCAGCGCCGACGAACCCCGTTGCCACAAACGCTCGAACACGGTGCGTGCTGGCAACGGATCTCGACCCCCGTTGACCATCGCGCGACTGCCGCCTTTTCCGCCGCGTCCAATCACACCATCCACAGAAAAGGACAGCGGCGGCACGCCCGCGACGTGGGCCAGATAGGTTTTGGTACACAAACCAGACGAGAGCGTCTTGCGCAACGTCAACCAGGACTCGCGGCTGCGGGCGGCGACAATCACACCGCTTGTCCCCGTGTCGAGACGATGACACAGCCCTCCCTCGCGGGCATCCTCCGAGGAATCGAAGCACTCGGGATAGCGTGCTACAATTCCCGCGGCAACCGTGTCACCCTCATTCGGGCGCAAAGGATGACTGGGAATACCCGCAGGCTTGTTCACCGCCACCATCGTCGAATCCTCGTACAAGACGGCGAGGCCCATCGCGCGCGGTTGCAAGACCGGTACCTCTTGCGTGCCCGCGATCTCCGGCTCGGCGGAGGCGTCAATGTAGCTGCCCTTGTTGAGCCTTCGGCCCGCAAGCGTCACGTTTCCCTCATCGAATAGTTTTCGCGCCGCGCGCGCCGAGATTCCGAGTCGGCGCGCAACCACAGCGTCCGCCCGTTCTTTTTCGCCCTCACTCACTTCGACGATCGCTGCCGTGGGTTGGGAGCTGCCGTCGCCGTTCGGGTGGTCCGCGACCCAGTCGCGCTGCGCGCCTGCACTTCACGAGGCAATTCGGTGGTCGGGGAGTAGACGATGACCTTGTCCCCTTCCTTTAATTCTGTCGTCCATGAATAGCGATTGATGCGTGCCAGATCACCGGGCGACAGTCCGTAACGGCGGGCGATTTTATTGAGCGTATCCCCCTGACGCGCTTTGTACTGAAGACGCGTTTTGCCACGACGGGCCACTTGTAACTCGAGAAATTCTTCGCTGCCGAGGGTCACGACCTGCAGTCGCGTGGGATCAAGCAGCGCCACATCTTTGCCGTCGAAGGACTCCGGTACAAAGAGCTGAAACACCATGCCCATCTGAAGGTTTGCGGCTGGATCGAGGTTGTTCCATTCCGCGATGTCCTCCACGGCCGAGTGCATGACGCCCGCCACCGTCTCAAGCGTATCACCCGACACCACGCGATAAAACACCCGCTCGCGTCCGGGATACGAGAATGCCTTTTCGGGCACGGCGACAAGCAGCGGTTCGTCCTTGCCTTCGCTGCCGATCGAGGCAACCTCGTCGCCCGTTTCAGCCGGTTGCGGCAGGCGGGTCGGCACCACCAGCGTCGTGCCGCCACGCAATTCCGAGGCACTGTCCACGCCATTGAGCTTGCGCAGCTGCTTTTCGGTGGATCCATAACGTTTGGCCAGATCGCCCAGCGTTTCGCCGTGTCGCAACACAACCGTTGAATGCGCCACGGATTCGGAATGCGCACGGCCAAACCCTGCGGCAAAAACCGGCGCAGCGCCATGCGGTATTCGTACCACATGTTTTGCTCGGTCGGGCGGCACGCGTCCGCGTATCAGTGCGGGATTGAGCAAAGCGAGATCTTCGAGTGTGGTACCCGCCGCCTTCGCCACCACGCCGAGCGGCGTACCCCCTGGCACGTCAACGAGATCAAACACAAAAGGCGGATCCATCGTGAGGTCGGAAAAACCGAACGCCTCGAGGTTCTTGCCCACCACCGCCGCCGCGAGGATTTTCGGGACGTAGAGCGTGGACTCCCACGGAAGTCCCGATTCATGGCGGATCAGTTCCCAGTAGTCGTTCGTGTTGTAGCGCGCGATCGATTGCAAGACCGCGCCGTAGCCGGCGTTGTAGGCGGCAAACGCCAGCGGCCACGAACCGAATCGGACATAGAGATCTTTCAGGTAGAGCGCCGCTGCCTCGGCCGCGGCTTCCGGATCGCGACGTCGATCGACCCAGTAGCTGACCTCAAGTCCATAGGCGCGCGCGGCGCCCGTCATAAACTGCCAAATGCCACCCGCACCCGCGTACGAAGAAGCGGCGGGCTCGAATCCACTTTCGATCATGGCCAGGTAAACCAGATCGCGGGGCACACCCTCTCGCACAAGCACGCGCTCGAACAGGGCCTTGTAGCGACCCAAACGCTGCAACCACCCCCGAATGATCGCGTGTCCGCGCGCGTCGTTCTTGAAGTAGTCCAGATAACGTACCACACGCCCGTCGAACCGAACGGGGATCTCGGGCATCTTCAGGGTTCGCAACCAGGCCGGAGCGCCCGACTCGGTATCCCGAGGCTCTGACCGAGGGGGCGCGGCCAAGCGCAACACTTCCGGCACGTCGCCGCTTCCGCTCCATCGACCAGGCAACGTCGGGGCCTCCACCTGGCTTCGGGGATCCTCGGGGTCGCGAATCAAAACTGGCAAGGCACCATGGCGCGGGAAGCTCTGCTCCTCGAAGCGCCGCAACTCTCGCAACTCGGGACTTTCGAATTCGGGTGCGAGCGCAGGTGCGAGGCCTCCGCGGACCGCGCGTCGTTCCGATGCCACCGGCGCTGCGACCGGCTCCGCGTGCGCAGCCGGGGCGATAACGCAGGTGCCAAGCACAAAGAGAACCCTCCGCAGCCCGCAGAAACGGGTGCACGCCATGCGGAGGCGGAACGGTGAGCTCGGAAGCACCAGTTGCAATCGTAGCCAAGGCGCGGCAACTGGCAAGAAATCACCTATGCAGAATCCAGTGGACAGCGCGCGGACAATCGTCAGAGACGTTTGCCGCGATCCCACACCGTGGTATAGAACCTATCGGAGGATCCCATGCCCCTTGGCGCCAGCGAGCTGCTCATCATTTTGGTTATTGTTGTTTTGATATTCGGCTCGACGAAGTTGCCGCAGCTAGGCGATGGCCTCGGCAAGGCGATAAAAAACTTCAAGCGCGCCGTCAACACCCAGGCTGAGATCGACGTGACCCCCAAACGCGAAGACAAGCGCGAAGACAAGCGCGAAGACAAGCGCGAAGACAAGAAACCCGACGAAGGAGACGATTCTTCTCGTGGTGGCAGCTCCAGGTCCTGAGTGTCGCGCCTAGTCCCTGATTTTACTGGGGATTTTCTTTGGCTGGGATGGGGTCACTTCTTTCGAAACCGCAGGGTATCGAATAAGTTTTCCACAGAATTCCTGTGTGATTTCAACGCGCTGCGAATTGGCAGTTGACGCGATACACAAGCGGGTCCACAATCAAATTATGGCGACCCGCACAATCAAACGGTACTCGAACCGCAAGCTGTACGATACAACGGATAGCCGATACGTCACGCTGCAGCAGATCGCGCAGATGATCCGCAACGGCGACGAAATCCGGGTGACCGACAAGTCGACGCAGCAGGACCTGACGACCGCGACCCTCGCGCAGATCATCTTCGAGGAGGAAAAACGCTCTCCGAAGCTGCCTGTCGAAGGCTTGCGACGCATCATCCGCGTCGGCCTGCAGGTGTGAGGCCGCCCTAAAAGTCGAGTCCGGCGCTTAAAGAGAAGCGCTGCTGACCGCGGGCATTATCGCGTGCGCCCTGCCCATTCGGCTGGCTATCCCGCGAGTTCAACTCGAAAATGCGACCGTATTGGGCAGTGAGGTGCACCGAGGAAAAGTGCATCTTGAATCCCGCGAACAATTGGTTTCGTGTGATGTTGCCCTGGTTCGCAAAAGCAAAGTTACCGCCGACCGCGCCGGTCTTGGGATTATAAACGCCGAGATCGTTGTTGCTGCCGAGCTGCGCCGCGGAGCACTGCGGACCCGCGTTGGTTGCCGAAGCGTCGAGCGCTGCGTATCCGTCGCAGCCGGGCGTCAGGTCGAACAGACCGCTTTTCGCCCGAATGATGAACTGAGACAGGCCGGCGAAAGGCTCAAAACGCCATGTGCTAAATACGCCAAAGCCCTTCGACAAAATCAGATCGAGACCGAGAATGTCGATGCGTGCGTCGTTTGCGCCGGTCACATGCGAAAGCCCCACCCGGCCGGCAACGTTTGGCAGCGGTATCTTCCGGAAACCTTCATGAATCGCTAGCTTCGCGTAAGCTTGGTACGCGATCATCTGAGATTCGAGCAAGTGGACAAAACCCGCCCCTACCTCCATGGATGGCACCGGGAGCCAGATCCCCTTGCGAACCGAAATGCCAACCGTGGTCAGATAGCCATCCGGTCGAGCAGCCTGTCGGTTTTGAGGCGAAACCCCTTCGGTTCCATCCCAGTGCTCGGCCGTGTTCGAGATGCTGGTCATCGCAACGTCGGCAGAGATTTGAAAGCCCGAGAAGCCAAGTGTGCTCGCCGGAACAACGATGTGTGGCGCCAGCACCGTGCCGAGCTCCGACATGAGGCTGCGGAACGACTCGTTGGCATTCACGCCCTGCGCCTGCAGATTCACCCCGGAAATAAGGCCATTGGCATCCCGGTTGATCCAGCTGCATTCACCTGTCGTTTGCGGACACAGGTTCAGCAATCGCAGATCGTTGCGTCCGGCGTGGGCAGGGCGAAAGACACCAAACAAAAGCAACGCTGCCACCGCGACGCCAGCCCGTACACGCGAGGACGCGCGCAGAACGTGATGCCGCGACGAGAAAAACGCGCGGTCCAAAAACACTGAGCGCATGCGCCCACGACGGTATGATTGCAATGCGTGGGTGTCAAGGACAGCCATGTCGAGCGGGCACTGTGCTAGCTTGCCGACGCCGCGATGCCCTACCGCGTGATTCGATTTTTTACCGTTGTGGCGGCCGTGGTTGCCGTGGCCGGGTCGATAGCCTTGCCCGCGCACCGAACGGTGCTGCTCGTGGCCGCCGCAGAGCTTGGGGTGTTGGCCTTTGCAGCCCATCTCTTCACCCATGATTTCGAGCGCCTGGTGGCCATGCGCTATCTGCGCCGACCTCGTCCGTCCCGCACCATTCGAATGGGTTTCACGCTGTCGGTCCTTGGGCTCCTCGTCGCGGGCACCGTGTTTTGGCTGGGACACGGCCACAGCCGAACCCTTGAGACCCTGGGGGCAGCCCTCATCGTGAGCGCCGCGCTGGGCACGGTCGTTTTCGCGCTGCTGCACCTTTTCACAGTCTTTATCAGTTTCTCCACCTTTGGCGTCGCGCTCGGCGTGGCGTCTCTCGTCGTCGTCCTCGCGGTCACGAGCGGCTTCGAGCGTGAATTTCAGGAAAAAGTTCTGGCCGTGAATGGCCACCTCATCATCACAAGTTACGGCTTGCCCGAACCCGACGAAGCCCGCCGCGAGGCCGACGAGATGGCGAAAAAACTCGAGGGGCTGGCAGGCGTAACACGAATCGAAAAGTTCAGTCTGTCGCCCGGTGAAGTGATGATTGGCAAGGTCGGGGCGACGCTCAAGGGTCTCGATCTTTCACAGGGCGCGCCCGATCTTCGACGCGCCTTGATGGACGGCTCGGTCGACGCATTGGGCCTGCCGGCCACCTGTCAGGCGCCACCTCTGCTGCCCGGCGAAGATCCAGGACCGGCCGAGTCCGCGGGTCGGATGATCCTGGGCGAGGAACTCGCACGCAAGTTGCGAATCAAGGTCGGAGATTGCCTTCGCGTGTTGGTCCCGTTCCCGGAAAATGGCGCGACCACACCCCCGTCCTACGCTTTCAAGGTTGTCGGCAGATTCCACTTCGGATTCAACGAATACGACACCCGCCTCGCGTACATCAACATCGAGGACGCGCGGCGATTGTCGGGCGCGCGTCAGTCGTTGTTCGGAGTCGAAGTGCGTTTCTCCGATCCCGTGTCCGCCATTTCACTTGTGGGTGAAGTTGAAGAGCGACTGGGACACGCCTACAAGGTCATGGACTGGCGGACGCTGAATACCAATCTGTTCACCGCCTTGACCATGCAAAAGGTGGTGATTTCCATCATCTTGCTCATCATCATCGTGGTGGCGTCGTTCAACATCCTTGCCTCGCTTTACCTCATCGTGCGCACCAAAAAGCGCGAGATCGCGATTCTGGGGGCGATGGGCTCGCGCACCCAACCCATCGTGGGCATCTTCCTGGTCGCAGGCGCGATGGTGGGAATGGCCGGAGGGGCACTTGGCCTTGGCTTCGGGTTGATCATGTGCCGGGTCATCGCTCGATTCGGCTACAGTCTAGATCCGAAGGTCTATCTGATTGAGCATCTGCCGATCGAAATTTCCACGGTCGAGCTTTTGTTGGTTCCGGCAGTCGCCATATTCATCAGTCTCACGGCGACGCTTTATCCTGCCATCAAGGCCAGTCGACAAAACACACTGGATGGCTTGCGCTACGATTGAGTG
>JAWXBF010000224.1:0-2922 GCA_034439895.1 Deltaproteobacteria bacterium | reverse complement strand
TCGTCTCAGGAAGCTCGCCGCCGAACAACTTGTCCGAAACGTAATCCACGAGGAGGGCGGTCCGCTGATCCACAACGGCTGGGAAGATGAGCAGCGATCTTCGACTCCACCTGTCGGAAGTTCTACCGCTTCCTCACTCAGACCAAGCCCTGAGGCCCCCAGTTACCCACAGATTCCCCGGACGAGCCATAAATTCTTTGTCGAACGGGTACAGAAGAACGAACATGTTACTCTCAGCCGCGTATGGTGGTCCACCTGAGACCTCCGAAAGAGTCTCCCTGCCTGACATAACACGGTAAACGTTCAGGACCGTGGCATAGTGTCAACTGCTTGCCACATGCCGCCAGCCATACTTGTGGTTGTAATATGCCAGTACCGGGTATGCCCGGTGCGTGTCGGCGTTCCAGGCCCACTCCTTGAATTGAAGTATGTCAAGCGCAGGCACGAAAGGAAGTACAGCGCTGCGATCACCAGCGTTGCAGCGAACACTCGCTGCACGATGTGACCAAGGCGCGTCTGGAGCGGCTCCGCTGCAATAAGGCCGGTGACCCCCATCGACAGCACTGCGATATATAGCGCCGGGCGCTCTTGGGGAAGCAGCACGTGGAACCAACGAAAGGCAAACCAATGAATCAGAATCGTCAAACTGAGCGCGATAGCCATGATGCTGGCCACCCGGCGTCTCACACGTGAATCCGCATCCCGAGGCAGGTCACGTTCCCGAACCAGCAGTGCGAGCTTCGCAATTACGATGATCCCAAGCAGCGGAAGCAACAGCGGCCGAATGGCCTCCATTACGAGGTGAACAGGTGGGCTCAACAGGTATGGGTTTGGTTGATACAGAGACGATTCGGCAACCGTGCGAACCATATCGCGTAGCGAACTTGCGCCCCGCCACAGTTGTCCGGCTGGCCAGTGATACACGGCATTCGCTGTGAACAGAAGTGAAACGGCGAGCCCTGGTAGAGTGCAGGCAAGCAGCAAACGCAGCAGCACGCCTCGGCGTTCACGCCGCCCGACACTGAGAACAAGGGAATTGCCGGTCCAAACCATCGTCACAATCACCACCATGACGGCAACGACAGCGAACGCAACATTCGAAGCTATGGACAACGCTGCCAGCGTTGAGCACCACATGCAGGAGGCAAGAGCGCGGCGTTCTCCGATGTGAATCTCTCGAAGCCAGTGGGCGGGAAGCACCAATGCCCACAACAGGAATGCCGATGCGAGGCCGTATCCCCTCGCTGCAACCAGATAGTCGAGGATGAAAGGATTCCCCACCATGCACACAAACAGGCACCAACGGAGTGTTCCACTACGCGTAACCAAAAGACAAAATCCAAAGGCCGCCGCAATGTATAGACCCGCGCCAACGAGGGCGCCTCTGCGTATGGAGAGGTGTGAAGGTCCCAGAACCGTTACAAACAACTTAGTTAACGCCGAATTCAGGATGTGATTGTTAGACGCTCCGGACCAATGCTCCGGTTGAGCGGGCGCCACCCACAACTCGAACGTAGTGGCCTCGGCAATAGTAAGTGACTGCACTGCGGCCCGGGTTAGAGTCCAAAGGAAAGCCAAGATAGCGGTAAGAGCCAATCCAAACGCTCGGGAAGCGAGCCGCGCGCGAATCGATGAGGGGGGGGGGCTTCACTAAGGGATCACTAATCTGGGGCAGTCCGGTATGCAACTTCAGGCCTCTTTGCATCATACTGCGGGCCCCCGCCGACCGCACCTTGGTCGCCACCGCAGCGAGTCCACTTCAAAACTCAATCGACGCCAACACCTCACTCGGCTTCCGGTCCAGCGCCCGGCAGATCGCCAGAAAACTCTCGATGCTCGGCAGGTGCGCGCCGCGTTCGATCGAACTCACTTGCGACACGCTCAGCTTCGCCGTGGCCGCCAGATCTTTCAACGACCAGTCGCGCTCCGCTCGCAGCAGTTTGATCCGCTGGCCCAGACGCTCCCGCAGCAACTCCTGCGGTGACTTGCCCAGCCCGAACACGTCGGAGGCGTGCCGCAGCACCTGCCGTAGTTGCCCTAAGGTAAACGGCTTCGGCAGGTAGTCGAACACCTTCTTGCGAAACGTGTTGCGCATGTCCTCCAGCGACGGGTAGCCCGTCACAATGATCACGCACAGCCCTGAATAGCGCGCCTGCAACTGGTCGAGCACCACGTCGCCGCGCACTTCGCCCATCTTCATATCGAGCAGCACAATCGACGGCAACCGTTGTTCACAAGCGGCAAACAGTGCCTCCGGCCGCTCGAAGGCGCGCACCGTGTAGCCGCCTTCATCGGCCAGTAGATCCTCGATGTAAGTGCGGAAGTCCGGGTCGTCGTCCAGCACCGCAATGTCTATCGTCGCGGGAGCCTCAGCCATCGGCAGGCAGCCTCACTTCCAGGCGCGCTCCGCCGTGCGGGCAGTTCGACGCCGTGATCGACCCTCCATGCTGGCGCACGATCGCTTCGGACACTGTCAGCCCCAGGCCCGTACCATTGGCGTCCAGGCGCGTGGTGACGAATGCATCGAAGATGCCCGGCAACACGTCGGGCGAGATGCCCGGGCCGTTGTCCTCGACATCGATCAGCACCCATCCGCGCCCCGCCTCTTCGATGTGCCGCGAATGCGCCGTGATCGTGCCACCCTGCTCCGGCACCGCATTCAGCGCGTTGCGCAGCAGGTTTAGAAACACCTGCACCAACCGGTCCGTGTTGCCCGTCACCAGGTGCCGCGGGTTCACCTGATTGTTGAACCGCACGCCCGATGCCTTGTCGTCAATCGCCAGCAATCCCCACGCCTCCTCCAAGATCCCGCGAATCCCCACCGGACCCACTTCCGTCTTCCTTGGCCGCGCGAAATCCAGCAGCGATTCGCTGATCGTCCGCAGCCGCGAGGTCACCCGCAACATCCGAGCCAGCCGCTCG
>JAWXBF010000223.1:0-5695 GCA_034439895.1 Deltaproteobacteria bacterium | reverse complement strand
GGGTGTTTACCTTGGCTATGCGCTGGCCCACTTTCTGTCGTTCTATGACTTTCGCAATCTCCTCGTCCTCGGTCGCGTGACCTCGGGCAAGGGCGGGGACTTGATGCTGGAAATTGCGCAGCAGGTGCTGAAGACCGAGTTGCCCGATCGGGCCAGCACGATTTCATTCGTCACACCCGATGAGCAGATGAAACGCCACGGCCAGGCGATTGCCGCGGCCAGTTTGCCGGCGTTTTAGCAACGGTTCTCAGCGTGATTTGCGATCAGGTCACATTGTGACATAATGTCTCAAGTGCTCAAGGAGCCGTTAACTTCGGATTAAACCAAAAAGCTTTTGGTTGCGATTTTGGTGAGTGGTGTTGTGCAGTTCACGGGACACGCTCGACACGAAATGGCAGGGGATGGAATAACTGAAGATGAGGTCATTGGTGTTCTTCGCGGCGGCGTGGTGGAGCCTGCCGAGTTTGAAAACGATCGTTGGCGATATCGTGTTCGTCGGACCAAAACCTACGTTGTTGTGCAGTTCGCTTCATCGACAAAGACGTTGGTCGTAACGGCCTGGAGGAAAAAATGAAAACCGTAAAACCGGAGCGCAAGAATTTTCAACGCTGTTCGGAATGTGATGGCGTTCAAATTCCTCGCTCCGGTCCGTATCGTTATGCCATCACACGAAGCTGGTCGGTGGTGCTGGACAACACCACGCACTGGCGTTGCGGATCCTGCGGCAGCGAGGCTGTGGATGTCGTGGCGCCGACACGGTTGCAATGTGTGATCGCCAGCCTCGTCATCCGGAAGAAAACACGATTGGTGGCGGATGAAATCGTGTTTTTGCGGCGGTTACTTGATCAAAGTAGTCAGGACATGGCCCGCACACTTGGCGTGACACGTGAATCCGTATCGCGCTGGGAAACGGGCAAACAACCCATAGGGGTCGTACCGGAGCGTTTGTTGCGCGTGATAGCAGCGCTTTGGCTACCCGAGGGTGAGTTTGACTTTCACGAATTGGCAGGCATTTCCGAGAAGGACAACGGTCCGCTTTCCATCCGGCTGCGGGAAAAAGGTGGTGTTTGGGCCATCGCTGCATGAGTAATCAAGTGAAATCCTGATCAGGGTTTGCCGGCGTTTTAGGGCTTGTCCCAGTCCCACCAGAGCCAGCGGAGGTTGTCCGACATCTGGTGCAGCGACTTCTGCATGCCGTGATCGCCCTTTAGAAGGAGGGCGCGGTAGTCGTACTTTGCGCCTTCAAGCGCCGCCGCCATCTTCTTGCCGATGGCGAACCAGTCGCCGAACTGGTCGATGAGATCGTTGTTGCCGACGGTCATCACAAAACGCAGATCTTTCAGCGGTCGGGTGCTGCTCACAAGTGCGGGGTAATCCTTGCGTGCAAAGCTTGCAAAGCTGGGGCTGTCGCCGAGGGCCTTTTTGAAAAGCCCGTTGTGATCCCAGCTCTCGGCGAAGGCGACGAGACCTCCCGAGCTGACGCCGACGATCATGCGCATTTTGGGATCGGTCGTGAGATCGTAGGTTTTGTCGAGTTCGACCATGAGATCGTCTTTCAAAAAGCGGGCGAACTCGTCGGTGTTCCCGACGTATTCCCGGTTGCGATCGAGCGGATAAACGAACGCTGCGATCGTGACGGGCATCTCACCCGTGTGGATGAGGTTGTCCATCACGACGTGGACACGGCAGCAGTCGGTGTAGGCTGCGCCATCGGTGTACACGGCAAACGCTGCCTTTTGGCCCGCCTTGTACTGCGCCGGGACATACAGGTTGTAACGATAGGCCTTGCCGTAGACCGTGCTTTGAAACATCAGATCCTTGGTTAGCTTGCCCACGGGCACGCCAGGCTGTGTGACGATTGCCGGGTCCGCTTTCACCACCGCGGCGATGAGATCGAGGGTGCCGCTTGCGGGCCTTTCGGTCTTGCGCACAAGGCCTGACGCCTTGCCCCCTGTGCCGCCGGTTGACTGGCCACCCGTTCCGCCACCGGTACCGCCTTTTGGAATGTTCGTTTCATTCGAGGTCCCCCCGGAACCGCCAGCCATTCCCGCCGTTGCTGCCGTGCCGCCCGCTGCTTCGCCGCCTGCGCCCGGTTGTCCCGGTGTGCCAGCCTCGCCCCCGGCGCCGGCCTTGCCGCCGGTCGCTCCGTTGCCTGAACCCGAACTTTGGCAAGCAAGGCCAACCACACAAAGAAGCAACAAGGAACGGTGAAACGCCATGGTCAACGGTACGCCGATGCGGCTTGTTGTGCACATTGATTAAGGTAAGTAGAATCAGCCAATGTTCTACCGTCATGCAAGGTTTCTGGGTGTTGCGTTTTGTGCCGTTGTGTTGAGTGGCGTTGCGTGTGACGACGAAAAGAAACTGAATACTCCGACTGAACCCGAACCGGTGAAGACGGGCATTCCGGGGACCACGCGCCTTGATGGTTTGACGCCGATGCAGCAACAAACCTTGTGCACGAAGTCGCAGGAATTTCTGACGGTTGCGTTCAAGGGCTCCGACGTTCAGAAGGCGCTGTGCAAGATGACTGCGGTTCTGGCGGTGTCGCTCGGCGGCGCCGGTGGCGATCCGGTGAGCAGCTGTAAGATGGCGCAGGACGAATGTCTGTCTGCGGCGCAGGCGGCCAATGCACAGCCTGCGGATGCGGGCGCCGGCGGTTGCGACATGGCGGGTGTGCCATTGCAGAACTGCCCGGTCACGGTGGCCGACTACGAATCGTGTCTGAACGGACTGCCCACGGGCTTGAAGAACGCAGGCAATGCGTTGCCAGAGTGTGCTGCGCTTGGTGGTGCCGATGCGGGCGCTGCTCCGGTCAATCTCATCGCGCTCGCGTTGGCATTCCCGCCCTCGTGCATCGCCTTGCAAACACAGTGCGGTGGTACGGTTCCGGGTCTGCCAACGTTAGGTGGCCGCTAGTCCGTCGCGAAGCAGTAGATGCGGCCGTTGCCGCCGGTTGCCACGAGGCCCTGCGTCGAGCAGTTGTTGCTGTTGTGGGCTGCGTTCCACGAGGGCGAGAACTGGGCGCTGCCCGGTGTATCGCTGTGACCCAGTCCGGCGGAAACACCGTCGGCAGCGTTCGAGGTCCAATCGTTACACGTTCTACCGGTCGACAGGGTTCCGTCGGCCTTGGTTCCGGTGAGAATGTCGTGTTGGTTGCCGGGAACGGTCGTGTTCTTTTCGGTCTTGAACAGCGCATCGGCTGGCTTGACTGCGATGTACGCGGCGCGTCCGGCTGCGGGATCGGGCAGGCCATGGAGTGCCGCCTGATTGGCGGCAAAGACCTTCTTTTCGGCGTTGTACCAGGGGCCTGCGCCAATGCGATCCTTGGCGTGGACGGGTTGTCCGTTGCCGCCGTTGGCGACGCTCAGGTAGGCAACCCATACCTTTCGTACTGCGTTTGCATCTTTCGCGAGCTTATTGCAGTGGGCGTCTGCGCCGGCAAGGCCCTTGAGATCGCCCGTGCCCGAAGGCGGGGCGCTCGTGACGAAGAAGCTCATCTCGGTGGAGGCGTTTGCTGTGCCGCCAGAACCGCCGGTTGCAGCGGTTCCGCCGGTGCCGCCGGTTGCAGCGGTTCCGCCTGCGCCGCCCGTTGCAGCGGTTCCGCCAGTTGCGGATGTTCCGCCGGTTGCCGAGGTGCCACCGGTTCCGACTGCACCGCCGGTTGCCGAGGTGCCACCGGTTGTCGATCCGCCTGCGCCGCCAGAGGACGCGCCTGCCGTCCCGTTGCTGCCGCCATCCGAGGATCCGCCGCTGCCGCCACCGCCTCCGGTGGACGATTCGCTACAGGCAAGGCCTGCGACCAAAGCCAGACCAAGCCATTGAAACCGATTCATACTTCTCATTTGAAACTCCTCGGGAACGGGAAGGCCCGGATTGGGCGGTGTAACCGACGCGCATCTTAGGGCGGTCCGGGGTATGCGGGGTCGAGCAATCAGCGACGGATTGAGATTTTACGCTGCGCAGTGTCGAAAGAGCCAGAAGTGTCAATTCCGACGTCCACCCTCGGTCGCCCAATGTTTGGGGTCGATTGGACCTGTAATTCAACCTGGAATCGCCAAAGCCACCGTTTCAGAGGGTTGGCGCGGCTTCGACATTCCATTACCTTGAACCGAAACGTATTCGCCGCTGGAAGGCTTGGTTGAGGGACCAAAATTTCCAGTTGCATCGAGGAGAGTATCGACATGAAACCATTTGTTCGCCCGACGTCAATTGTTGCTGTTGCCCTGTTTACCTTGTTCGGTGGAGGACTGGCCCAGGTGGGCTGCACCAGCGGAGGTAGTACGGGTGGTAAATCCGGAAAGGGCGGTAACTCCGGAGAGGGTGGGGGATCTGCCCAAGGCGGATCGGGCGCAGAAGCAGGCGGTTCGGGTGAAGGCGGATCGGGAACCGCAACGGGTGGCAAGAATACAGGCGGCAGCAAAACGGGTGGCGCGGGTGGCGGAACTGCGACGGGTGGTAGCGGAAACGAGACTGGCGGTTCCGGTGGTACGGTTGCCATGACCGGTGGCGTTCAGGGGACGGGCACGGGCCCTTGCGATCCGGCAACGTGGCGTCCCACCCACAAGGGCGGCATCAACGGTCCGTCGGCTACCTGGGGTGGCGTTAACGCACAGGGGAAGCCGTATACGAAGGAGACCATCCAGTACACCTTCAAGAACCCCCAAAACCAGGATGTATCCAAGTCCGCAACAATATGGATTCCCGGTACGTATGCCGATGCAAAAGACGGTGAGGTCGCTATCACGTTCGCAAGCGGTGCTATGACCGACGCGAGCCTTGAAGCTCACTCGTCCAAACTGATTGCGGCGAAGTACATGCCTCCAATGATCTACGCGGTCGACGGAATAAATTGGGGAAATGCAAGCAACTCAGGGGGGGCGAACATCAGAGAGCGAGCTGTCGAACTGGTTGGGATGTTCGATGCCATTCGTGCCAAATATGGAAAGCTTTCCATGGACCCCAAAATGCACGGTACCATGGGGCAAAGCACCGCCGGCGCGGTAGCCTTTGATCTCGCTTGGGCGAGACCAGATTTCTTTGGCGTCGCGATCGGTGCCAGCGCAAGCATGGTTGGGTTCATGCAGTACCTCTACCCCTATCCGACCAACATCAACGCAACCAATAAGGACAAGATTCGTGTTGCGTTTGACGTGGGTGAGTGCGATCTCGTCTGGGAGGACGGTCTGATTCCGGCGACCTGCGGTAACGTTTGTGCGAGCGGCAACTGTATTTGCCAGGGATGCGGAATGGGGAACTGGGTTCAGGTCAACCGCGATGTAACTCAGAAATTGCTGGGCCTTGGTTACCCTGTCAACCTCGTCATCCGCGCCCGCGGCGTTCACAACGTCTGGACCGGCGCCATCGCCGACGATCTCGCCTTCGCCTGGCGCGGCGTGATGTGTAAGTAGAGCCTGCCTCGCTGCTACTTGGATGCCCTCGGGCGCTGGTGCTTTGCTCTGGCCCCCCCAAGTGTCGGCGGCGGGCAATATCCGTGGGAATCCGTGCGTGAAGGCCTGACAGCGTAGCGCAGCCCGAGGGGAGGTGGGATTTTTTGCGGAGCCGCGCCATGGCCCGTAGCGTGGCATTGGCCATCAAAAACCAGAGGCCAGAGCCCGACCAGGTCCAGCAAGACTAATGGGCTCTGACCTCTTCCCAGGCGCACACCAAAGGTGGCGTCTGGGGCCACTTTGGC
>JAWXBF010000222.1:0-24825 GCA_034439895.1 Deltaproteobacteria bacterium | reverse complement strand
GCCGCCTTGCCGCCGAAGCGGTGCTCAGAATGCTGGGCCTCGATAACAGGCAGCTCGGCGAGCAGCTCTGCGACTGAAAACTGTTCGGTGATGGTTCGGCGCAGCGACGCCTCGCGCGGGCCGCCCGTCTGGTCGAGGTAGGCTTCGCGAAATGTCGAAAGTGGCGGGCGTGTTGCCGTGGGCGTCGGCTCATCCATCGCCACTTCGACCTCTACCGATTCCAGGGGATCGGGCAAAGGCGCGACGACCGGCTTTGGCGCAGGGGTTGGGGGCCGTGGTGGGGTAGGCGGAGGCGGCGGACGTTTCGGTGCGGGTGGTGCCACAGGTTCTGGGCGGTTGGGCATCGGGCCCACGTCGACCGGTGGCGACGGGATGCGCGAGCGGGGCCGGCGCCTTCGCAGTGCCCACTGCCGCGCTTTTTCGGGTCCCATCAAGCGCCCCAGCAACGAAAGAAAACGGGGCGGGATCGGCTGATCGTAGTACGCGCCGAAGAGCGCCTCGAATCGCACCTCGGGAACGATCAGAACCTCGGCCCGCCGATCGCCGATGGTTTGTGCGAGCGCCCCCACGTCGAAGCCGTGGCGAACAAGGATCTGCAACACGGGGCCCTGCTCCAACTCGATCGAGAAAACCAGGGCACCCATGCGTTTCGCGTCGGCGAGCGAGACCATCATCGTGGGCGAAACAACGGGCTCATTCAGCAACGCGGGTGGCGCCGGGTCGAGGCTGGTTTCCTCCTTCAACACCTCGCGTATGGTGGCTTCGTCGACAAGGCCCAGCTCCAGCAAGATTGTGTCGAAGGCGCCCCCGTAGATGGCCCTGCGCAGATGGGCTTGTCGTACGGCCTCATCGCCGAGTCCCGCCCGGTCGATAAGCCGCTCTTCAAAGCGGTTCGCCGCCATGGGTCCTAGCGATCGAAAATAACGTAGGTGCCCGCAAGGTGGTCGTGTAACGCACGTCGCTCGCGATCAAAAAGACACCACAGCCAACCGAGGCCCGCGGGCATGACCGACAGGCAAATGGCCAAAAATCGCAGCAATCCGCGGGCGGGACCGGGGGTGGTTCCGCGCGAGGAAATAACGCGAAGGCCGCAAACCCGCAGGCCGATCGTTTGGCCCAACAGGCCGACCATGTAGAAGTGGTAGAGCGCCGTCTGTCCAAAGAGCAGGCCCACCGCACCCACGGCCATTGGGTTGCGGTCGAGCATGCCCGCGACCAGCAGGTCCGGTCCGAACTCGCGGGCAGTCGGTAGCTTCACATCGAGGACGAGCGCACAGGCGAACAGCACGGCGAGGACGATGACGGTCAGCAAGAGGGCATCAATCGAAACCGCGAGCGCTCGACGGGAGAACGTGGCGGCCTGAACCCGGAGCACGCGATCCTGGGGGGACGCGGATGCGGGCAAAGCGGCGACGTTGGCGTTCAAACTCACGGGTAGTCACCCATTGTTGAAAAAACCAGCGAAGGTTTCAAGTTAATGAATGCGTTTTGTTGATTTTGGGGTTTTTCGTGCCGCCGGCTCGCTCCCAACGACGCCCTCGGATCAGGGTCCGTTGGGCTGACGAACATCAACAAATGACCCATAATCTCGTTACGATTCTGTGAATACCTGAGCAGCCGATTGAACGACTGTCGAATTGCCGAATAACTAGGGGGAAATGAATCCCGTTTCGCGCCGAATACTGCCCTGGGGGGTTTTGTGCGCGGTTGCCGGGTTGGTATCGTGTCGAGATGGCAGGCCGGCGGGCCAGAATGATCGAAAAGTCGTACGCATCGATGGGTCAAGCACCGTTTTCCCGATTGCGGAGACCATTGCCGCACGGTACATGCTTGTCAAACCCGATGCCGACGTCCGGGTCGGCATTTCCGGGACCAGTGTGGGCATCGCGAAACTGTGTGATGGCCTGATAGAGATAGCCGACGCCTCTCGCCCCATCTCGCGAGAAGAAAACGAACGATGCAAGGCTCACGCGGTTCAGTATGTCGAAATTCCGATCGCGTTCGATGGCTTGGCGGTTGTGGTCAATCCCAAAAACGATTGGGCCAAGGACCTCACCCTTTCCGAGCTGCGGCGAATGTGGGGAGCTGATTCACAGGCGCTTGTGCACCGATGGAGCGACATCCGACCCGGTTGGCCCGATCGAGAAATCCACCTGCATGGCGCTGACACCCAGTCGGGCACCTACGACTATTTTGTGGAAGCCATCGGCGCAAAGGCAATTCGAACGGACTACGTCAGTTCGTCCGATGACAATATGCTGGTGCAAAGTGTGGCGAATGACGAATTGGCTTTGGCATTTTTTGGATTCGCCTACTGGCGATCCAATCAGCAACGCTTGAAGCTGCTTGCGGTGGACGACGAAAACGATTCCAACGGGATGGGGCCTGTGAACCCTTCACCCACCAGTGTCCACGACGGCTCATATCAACCCCTTGCGCGGCCGTTGTTTGTATACGTTGCGCTGTCGGCGCTGCAGACGTCGGCCGGCGCCGACTTTGCCAACTATCTCGTCCAGGTGGCAGAACAGGCGGTGGACGAAATTGGCTACGTTCCACTCGAACCTTCAACCTACGCGGCGCTGACGGTTCGATTGCGGGAGCGTGAGGTGGGCTCTCGATTGCTTTCACGGCGCTCGCGGGTCGGCGTCTCAACCCGAGACTTGCTTGGTCGGTAGTCTTCTCGGCGCCGTCGAGATCTGGCTTCTCGATCGAACGCGATCCTCGATGGTCCTGTGCAGTTCGGCTGAATCAAAAGGCTTGGTCAAGAGCGGTACCGTATTCTGCGCGAGGTAGTCTTGCGCCGCCGCCGTGAAGACGCCGCCTGAAACAAAGACGATCGCAGGTGCAAGAGACGGGTACGTTTCTACGATAACCTTGTGCAGATCGATTCCGCTCATCTCGGGCATCGTCAGATCCAACAAGATCACGTCCCAATCCGTTCGACCCTCGGCAAACATGGATAACGTACTACGTGAACCCGGGAGAATCTCGACATCATGATTCGCACTGAGTAGCCTTTTTATGGTCTTGGCAACGAGGGGTTCGTCGTCGACCACGAGAATCCGACCGCGCATCCCCGCGTGCGCAAGCTTCGGAGGACCATCGGCTGCCGCCAACGCGACCGGGTTCTCGTCTCCGACATAGATCGGCAACGACACCGTGAACGTGCTTCCCTGGCCAGGTTCGCTGACCACGGAGATGGCGCCTCCCATTTGCTGTACGGTACTGTGACAAAAAGCCAGTCCGAGTCCGGTCCCCTGTCCGACAGGTTTTGTGGTGAAGAATGGGTCGAAGATGCGCTCGAGAATTTCCGGCGAAATTCCGCCACCCGTATCCTGAATGTCGACCAGAACCCGGTTTCCCTCCTGCCGGGATGAAATCCGAATTTCATTTTCCGCGACATTTCCCTCGCGAATCGACTGCGCCGCGTTGACGAGCAAGTTGAGAAACACCTGAGCCAAGCGACCCTCTTCTGCCCGCACCTTGGGCAAGTCGCCAATTTTGCGTACCACGCTCGCGCGGTGCCGGATTTCAACCGACGCCATTCGCGTGCAAAGGTCGAGAACCCTGGCGACGTCGACTGGGCCGATGGGGGTTGGCTCGGTCCGCGAGAACGATTTGAGATCGGCAACGATATCTCGTATGCGAATCGCTCCTTCTCGGATCTCCGTCACGAGTTCGACCATCTCGTTTGCCTCCGAGGTTGCGAGCGATCGATTGGCGTCCGCTTTCTGTGCGAGGGGCAGCAACAAATCGAGGTTTACGATGACGTAAGCAAGCGGATTGTTGATCTCGTGACCTACCCCGGCAGCCAGTGTCCCGACCGAGGCCATTCGCTCGGCAACCAACAACAAGTTTTGCATTCGCCGGCGCGCCAAGAGTGCCTGGGTGATTTTGTCCTGCCGGCGGCGATAAGCGACCAAGAAAATAAGGTTGAGAATTGTGAGGCCGGTAGACACGGCGCCAAGAACATAAAACGAACGTGTCTCGGATTCGAGTTTTGCCGAAAGACGATCGTCCTGTGCTCGTAAAAGGGCCAACAACGCGTTGACCCTGCGGTTCAGTCCCTGTACGTGTTCCTTTACCTCGGGCCAGATCACGTTGTCGTGCGCCACCAGTTCAAGCGTCACCATTGCGTCGCGGAGGGAACTGCGGACTTCGCTTTGAAGGGCTTCCAGGTCTGGATGTTCGACGCCCACTGAACGAGTTGTGGCCAGGAATCGATGCGACAACGAACGAACGCTCCCGGGTGTGAGCGCTTCGTCCTGAAAGCTTAGCTTCTCGATGTCGCTACCAATCACCTGCAAGCTGGAAAGCAGATCCACATTTCGGTGCCAATCCAGACGCGCATGGTGGATCATCTTGACGAGACTCAAGCACCAGATCGCAATGATCGAAATCAGTACCGCGAACAACCACGCTGGGATTGAAGGTCTCGTTCCCTCTTCGGGTCCCGAGTTGGAACCGTTGGCAGCGTTGTTCACCAGAAAAGCCGAATCGCATCGTACAGGTTGACGTTGTCGAGTAGCGCTGCAAATGTGCAACAACCGAACGGACGCCGAAACACGGCTGTAGGACAACTGTGACGGACAAGTCCTAAATTCTCGCGCCCAGGCCCCCCACCTACCGCTGCCTGCGACCCAACGCATCGAGCCGAAGGGTTGACCACACACGTTCAGCGATCACCGCGTGCCCTTTGGGTCCGGGATGAAAGTGGTCGGCTCCCAATCGGTCCGTGCGACCCAGAAATGCGTCCGCAATCGGTACCACAATGACATCGACGAAAGGGTGGGTTGCCGTCTCAAAGAGGACGTTCCAGGATAACAACTCGGCGCGTGCTTCGGCCTCGGCACCCGGTGCAACTTCAAACGGGTTGTACAGACCCAACACCCGAACCGGTGCCGTTGGGTTGATTGACCTCAAGTCGTTGAAAATTTGTTTCAATCGCTCGGTAGCCAGCGCGCGTGCACGATCGGGTTCAATCTCTGTTGCCTCGGTTCCGCCGCGAAAGGTTCGCATCAGATCATTGCCACCAATCGACAGAAGGACGAGATCCGCACGCGAAATCGCCGTGCGAATCGCCTTGTCTTTCAGCCGTTCGGCCAGATCCACGGTCTCGGCGCCGGGGCGAGCCAACGCAATGAGGACAGGCTTTCGATCGGCTTGCTCCAATTGCCGCACTACGCGGCTGACGTATCCGCCGCGATCATCACCCAACCCGTGTGTGATCGAATCGCCGAGGGCGACGACAACAATTTCGCGGTCTCGTGGGACTGCAATTGCAATCGATTCTTGCGGCGGATGTACGGCCTCGCCCGAAACGCCCATCACAGCCAACGCAAGCCCCGCTGCCAGGGCAAGTCCGGATGGCACTGCAACGACTAAGGGCGCAAACCATGGAATGATGCGGGGCCGCGACACTGGGGTATTATGCCATGCAATGACGACGGTGCTTGCAGCACAACACCTTGCCAAACGATTTGGAACACGCCTGGCCGTTGACGATGTTTCATTTTCTGTTGGAAAAGGCGAGGTATTCGGGTTTCTCGGACCGAACGGTGCAGGAAAGACGACAACCATCAGAATGCTAGTCGGCCTGATTCGCCCAACATCCGGTCGCGTTGAGATCTCGGGTATCGATATGCAACACAATCGAGAAGCGGCGCTTCGGAAACTGGGATGCATTGTCGAATCTCCCGACTTTTATGATTACATGTCGGGGAGAGAAAACCTGGCGCATTTCGCCCGCATGGTAGACCGAAACGCGAATCGACGAATCGACGAAGTGGCGACAGCCCTGGCCATGCGCGAACGACTATCTGACAGCGTGAGCACCTATTCACTGGGAATGCGACAGCGTTTGGGGTTGGCGCAGGCACTGATCGGCAATCCCGAACTGCTCATTCTCGATGAGCCAGCGAACGGCCTCGACCCCGCTGGTATCCACGAATTGCGCGGGTTGCTTCGTCGTTTGGCGGACGAAATGGGAATCTCGATATTTGTATCGAGCCACTTGCTGGGCGAAATTGAAAAAATCTGTGATCGAGTGGCCATTGTGCACCGGGGACGGACACTGACCGAGGGATGCGTTGCGGATCTGGTGGGGCAATCTGGCGATTCTCTCGAGAAGCTATTCCTCACGATTACTTCGGGCGAAACGGTTGGGCTATAACGCCATGCGATTGTTTTTTGCCCTTTTGCAAAACGAATGCACCAAGTTGTTGCGGCGACGAAGGCCGCAGTTGGTACTGGTTATCCTGACGGCATTCCTTGGGATCGCGACCTGGGCCCAGTACCAAAAATCGGAAATACAGGAACGGGAGTCCGCAACGGCGCACGGCAACTGGCGAACCGAGACACACGATCGACTCGATCGCCTGGATCAGCGCGCGGGTCGAAGAAGGATCTTCACTGGCTTCTCAAGATTTCTGCGCCTGGAATCGGTTCGCCTTCGCTACCACCTGGAACACAATATCGATCCGACTCAGATGACGGGTCCAGCAATGGCTCGCGCTTTCGCTCTGGTTGCAAGTGCACTTCTGTTGCCACTGCTCATCACGGTCTTGGCGTCCGATCTGGTGACGGGAGAAAACT
The DNA here is from genome assembly GCA_034439895.1 of Deltaproteobacteria bacterium. Lineage (GTDB taxonomy): Bacteria > Myxococcota_A > Polyangia > Fen-1088 > Fen-1088 > JAWXBF01. The sequence goes on along the minus strand of JAWXBF010000222.1, from coordinate 18,231 downwards.
CGGCAGGAACGATCAAGATGCTGCTGACGCGACCGGTTGCGCGATGGAAGATCCTTGGATCGAAGGTTGCGGCCATGATTGTGTTTGCGACCGTCCTGGTCAGCGCAGCGGCAATGTTGTCGTGGTTAATCGGAGGAGTCGCCTTTGGATGGAAGGGGTGGACCGCACCTGTGTTTACCGGGTTTCGATCGAGCCCGGGCGGCGTCGATCTCACCCAGGTTCAGATGGTTGCGCTGTGGCTTGATACGTTGGCCTGCTATGGGTTGGTGTGGTACGCGACGATCACGGTCGGAATGATAGCGGTTGCTTTTTCGGTGTTTTTTCGTTCAAGCGTCGGCGCCATGGGATCGTTGATGGCGGTGTTGGTTGCGGGAAGCTTGATGGGACAAATGGTCGAGGACTGGCCTCCCGCAAAGTGGTCCTTTCCCACGAATCTTGCACTCGGGCAGTTTTATTCGGGGGTGCCGCCACCCGTCACGGGGATGACCCTCGTTCATTCCATTCTGGTGTTGGGCGTCTGGGCCTCGGTGGTGTTGTGTGTTGCGTTTTGGGTCTTTTCACGGCGAGACGTCACGGCGTGAACGGGCGTGTTCTGGGCGATGGCATTCGAAGGAATATCGCCGCAGAGGCCAGACCGTAAATTCCCAAACCCACCGCAACGGAAACGTTTCGGGTGTGCGCAACTGCGACTCCGTACCACGCGGCAACACCGACAGCCGCGAGGCGACCGAATTCGAAGATTCGCACCGAGAGACGATTCTCAAGCCACATGCCTTCGGTGTGGAACGAAAGAATCGCCAGGAACAACAGTGCAAGCGCAAGGGCGCGGTCCAATGTCGCGTAGCGCAGGGCCATCAATCCGGCAATCAACAAGACCATTTGAACGAGGACCAAAATGCGCGTTTTTTGCGGCGTTTCTACTGAGAATGCCGCTTTCGACCATGCGGGCACCCTCGAATCGCGTAGATCCGCTGGGCGCCAAGCAGGATTTGCGATCCAGAGGCGTGCTTTGTCCACGATGCGTCGTGTGTTCCACGTGTCTTTAAGATTTTCGTACCACACGTGTAAATTTGCCCACAGCGGGTTCAAGCTGCAGATTGGGTGGGTGATGCCGAAAGAACAAGGACGTTTCGGATCCTCCGCTGCGAATGTTCGGAAAATCCTGTCCCACACAATGAATACCCCGCCGTAGTTGCGGTCAAGGTATTCGGGATCTCGTGCATGATGAACGCGGTGGTTTGATGGCGTGATGAGGAGCCACTCGAGTGGACCGAGTGTTCGGATATGCTCCGTGTGTACCCAGAATTGATAGATCAAGTTCAAGCTTCCGACCGTCAATAGAACATTTCGAGGGAATCCGACGATAAAAAGCGGAAGGAAAAATACAAAGGATAGAAAACCAGTTGAGGGTTGGCGCAGTGCCGTCGAAAGGTTGAAGGTTTCACTTTGGTGGTGCACGACGTGGGTTGCCCAGAGAATCCGAGTCTCGTGGCTAAAACGATGAGACCAGTAGTAGCAAAAGTCGTACGAAACGAACGCGGCAATCCACGTCCAGGTCTCGCTTGAGTCCAATTCAAACAAGATGAATTGCGGTCCAGCCGCGGTGGCGGCCGCGCCGACCACGCTTACTTTGATGAAACTCCGTAGACGACTCAGCGCGCCGGTTTGCAGGCTGTTGATGGTGTCGGTCAACCTGTACGTGTTCCGCCCAACTGCGCGACCGTAAATGTACTCGGCGAGGACGAGCAGAACAAAAAATGGAATTGCAATTGCGACGAGGTTCATCGAATGATCCGCCGCGTTTGTCGGCACCGCTGCCTGCTACGTCGATTCGTCGATTCGAGTGCGGGCGGCCCGCAGTTCTTCGACAATTGCGTACTGATGCATCGACAAAGGGCGGTGCATCTTGGCATACGCTCGTCGCAAGCGCGCTTCGTCGCGCAACCGGCTGCGCAAGGTTTGTAGGTCCTTGTTGCGAGTGGATGCGCTCGCGACGTTGAAGTTTTCCACGGCATTCGCAATGTCCTTTACGGCGGTCAGACCTGCTCGCTCAAGCGCATCAAGCCCATCTGAGGTTGCCGAACGGACTCGGTCATATTCTCGGGCGTGTGCTTCGATTTGGTTGACATGCGGCGCCAGTTTTGTTCGCAAAGCATCCCCCTCGATTCGCCGAGTCGGACCGACCAATCGCTGGATTGAATGATCTCCCTGACGTTGGCTACGCGAAAGCAATCTTGCCGAGTAGACATCCCGAAGTGGAGAGTCGTGTGCGACGATTGGCACATACGGCGCATTGCTGTTCACGTCGACAACACGCGTGAAAAACTGCGCCCAACAGTGGTCTTCGCCGTGTCGGGTGTCTGAGATCCCGACGACGTTGCAACCGGGCTTTCCGAAGTCGGGGTACTGTTGAATCAAACGTTCTATCTTTTGTCGGCCGGAGTTGATGCTTACGTTTTCCGGCGTCGAAATTTGGTCAAGGGGACCCGTTCGATAGCGCCGATTTACATGAAATGGAGCTTGGAATGAATCTTCGGTTTCTGTGGCACTCGAGTACAAGACGCCGTCGACACCAAGTGCGTTGCGGGCAAATTCAAGCATGGGCTGGGGCGATGCACTCGTGATGATAGTTCGCAAACGGGGAAAGCGGGAGCGCAGCCAGGCGATGTCTTCGCGTTCAATGACCTGGTCGGCGGAGACACGGTTCCACACCCGTTCGGCGAGGTGATACAAATCCTGGCGATTCAACCCTGCTATCTTGTGAAGCATCGCAGTTTGGATGCAACGTTGGAGAATGGTGACCGCTTCGGGACCAAATTGGCGGTACGTCCACCGTTCGAGCCGGGGCGATCGTGAGGCCAACTTGACGCCGATGAGGTATGTCAGACCGGGATACGCCCAGCTGGCGACGCCGTTCAGAAGATAGGAAAGGGTGCGGAGCGGCGTTCGGCGATCGAGAAACAGACGTTCGAGCACCCGGTTCGCGTCGAGCTCGTTGAGGCGGTCCATCCCGTAAGCACGGTAGGCTTCGATTTCCCAGCCCAGGAGCTCGCCTAGATTTCGGTCAAGATGGGTGGTTCGGTCAAGGTCCAACACCAGATAGTCGGTCTTTGCATCGATGACGCGGGTGCAGAGACCACGGAAATCAATGGGTTCGTCGAATACGGTCAGGCTGTCGACGACCCGACAATACCGACCGTTCCTGTCGGCCGAGTGTCCAATGGTTCGCTCCACGGTAAGGGGAGCACCCTCATTCTGCGGCATCGTTTGGGCGAGTGAGCGCATCTCCCTTAAAGCAAGCTTAGTCTTGTCCATAGATCAAGGTCAACGCAGTTGAGTTTCCAAAACGTCAGCATTTGGTAACACAGCGGTGGCGAAGTTGTTTGTTTTCGATAGTCCACGCGGTCGGGCGCTAGCCGAGCAGCCGCGAAAAGAGCGCCTCGTACTGGTTTGCCGTTTGGTCGAGTGTGAGTTTTTGTCCGACCTCTCGCATCCTTTCAAGCGCCTGTTGCCATTCTGGCGAGCCAAGCTCGCCGGCTAAACGTCGTACGGATTCGGCGAGATCGCGATCCGCCAGTGAATTCAGATAAAATGGATAGTCGGCACCCAGGAGTTCAACCACGCCAGGTTCCTTGCCCGACAGAAAGAGGGCGTCGGCAGCGGCGCTGTTGGCGAGTTTCACAACCGACTTTCCCGTGTCGAGGCGGGCTGAAAAGTGTCCATTGAATGCGCGCAGCCGTTCTTGCCATCCGGGCTTTTTGAAATCGACCCGACAAAGTTCGGGAATCGATCCTCTGATTGCCGACGAATTTCCAATTTCACCAATGTAGGCCAAACGAAACACGTTGTGATCAACGACATTGGTTTGAATCAAGGGATCGGCGTGGTGGTAGAACACCTCCACGATCGCTGAATTGCGTAGGTGTTCTACCTGTTCGCGGACGTGATGGCTTGCGCACAGCACCGCATCATACGCCGCGATGGGTGCTCCGGCCTGATGGTCAATCGCGTCCAGCACGACACGGTTTCCGCGTGATTGCCAGACTGACAGAAATCTGGATTCGCTTTTCACGCAAACGATCAGGGAATCTCGGATATCGCGCAGCACCCACCAGGCCGGGCCAATCACCCAGCGGCAGTCGTGACCACGCCGGGCCAGGCGTTCGGCCACCTGTCTCCCACGCATGGTGAACGACGGTCGATTGCGGTGCGACCAGAACACAATCTTCTTGGCGATGCGATGTGTCACGCAATCCGTCTTTTCCTGAATGCGAAAAAAAAGAGGCCGTAGGCAAGGACGAAAGCAATCGAGAGTTGCCAGCGAAATTGCAGGTCGAGGAGCCACTGCAAAACCAGGGCTGTCAGAACGGCGAGCGCGCATTGCGCAACGGGGCGAGCAATGGGCAAGAGCGGCAAACGTACCCCGAGCCACACCCGCGTCTCGAATACCTGCGCCATCTGGGTGATGCAAAGACCGGTCGTGGTGGCGATGGCCGCGCCCATCAGTCCATGGTGCGGAACCAGCAGGAGGTTGCCAAGTACATTGAAACCAGTTGCACCCACGGCGTTGACAAGATTCAGCGCGGGGTGCCCCGTCATGCCCAGTACGTTGCCGGTAAGACCGAAGGCACAACTGCAAACCGATCCGAATACGAGCACGACGAAAAACGTCGACGGCACATCGGCGAAGTGTGCCAGCGTGAAAAGGTCGTCGCGATGCATGATGAACAATATCCCAACCGGCGCGGCGATTTGGACGCACCATCCGGTGACGATGCCGATGCTGTCCGACAAAGCGGTTGCCCTGCCTTCGTGTTGCAAGCGTGCGACAAGGCTGGCGTAAGCCCCGGCAAACGTCACTCGTATCGTGAAAATTTGGCGGGAGACTTCAGAGGCCACGCGATACGCGCCGAGCAACCGATCGGGCGTGCCAGCGGCTCCCAGCAGCACGATGTCGAGGTCGAAGGTTGCCTGGTAAAGCGCCATGTTGAGAGACTGTGGCAGCGCAAATTTCATCAGCGCTCGAAGCGGCGCGCCCTGGATAGCGCGCACCGGATGGGACAACGGAATCTTGCGCGCCAGGATCGCAAGCGCAAACAACGCTCCCACTGCTTGTGCCAAGACGTATGCCCAGGCCATGCCCACTGGATCGACGGTGAAACGTCGCGCAAAGAGGGCGCCTCCCAGAAAGAATATTGGGATGACGAAACTTTTGACGAAAACGTCACCACCCATGCGCATGGACGATCGCAATGCTGCCGTCGCAATTGCGGTGACCGCCACAAAAGGAATTCCGAGGCTCACGACACTCAACAACCGTCCGAGATCGGATCGACCGAATGCGAGGCGGCCGATCGGCGTTCCCCAGAAATGCAAGGATAGACTGGCGATAAGTGCCAGCAAACCAGAGAGCGTCATGGCGATCAGTACGACGCCCGCCATTCGTTCACGTTGCGCGGCGTCGAGTACCCGGTCGCCATCGTGGGCGCACAAGAATTGAACCGCATCCGAGAACCCTGCTGAACAAAAAAATGCCACGATGCCGACACCAGCCAGGTTGAGCGCAAGGGCGCCGTAAGCATCTCCAAACAACCGCACACCGAGAAGTGGCGAGGCGGCAAGTGCGAGACGCCCGACAGCGCCGAGCACGTTGATCGCGGCTCCGCGCTTCAGCAAGACGAGGTCACGGGCCAATGTCATGGCAAGCTCAGCAATACGGAATCACAAGGTGCGACAGCCATTGACGATGGGCGTTTTCGGTTACGTATGATGCATCGATGCGTTCTAGATTGGCTCCGGCGGCCGAGGCATACCAGTGCACAACAATCGTCGACTGAATTGAGGTGGGCAAGACGACCTGGTCGCGACGACGGAACCAGTGACCCGCGAGTCCCGGGCCAATTGGGAAAAATGTTTCAGGAGGCAACACGCGCAAATCTGCACCCTTGTAGGTCCGTACCGCGTCCTGCAACAAATGCGTACCGAGCGCGTAGCGCACCAATTGGCGTTCGCGGGACATTCTCACCATGGCCTCAAGCAACGCAATCCAGAACGGATGTCCCGCCGGTCCGCCCATCACCGCATTGTTCGCGGCAAGCGGGAAAAATCGTTCGACCAATGCGTAGGCATCAAAGCCGCCGTCCCAGGCGTTGAAAATTTCGCGCACCGCGGACAGCAGAAAAGCGCGACCCCGCACGACAGGATTAAACGAGTGCATGACCGACGCGGGAAACGCAACACGTTCCTCTCCGCAGAAAATGCCCCCGTGGCGAAGTATCTCGTCGAACGGATGCAGTGTAACCGTGTCCGTGTCGAGATAGACGCCACCATGGGACGCGAGCACCAGCACACGCAAGACGTTGGCACGCGCAGCAGGCGCGCGGAGTCGGGCAAGCAATTCCACCATCGGTTGCACGGGAACGCCCGCGCGCTCGCAGAGGCCTTGCACATCAAGGGGGACGGAGACGATGCCATCCATTTCGAGCAGGTGGCGAAAATCGCGCGCGTGTGGCCCATCCTCGAGCACGAGACCGTCGTGGTGAATCAGGACCTTGTCGAATCCCCCCTGCAACCGAGCCGACCGCACCGCAACGGAATAGATCCAGGGGAAGCCACGCCCAAGCCAGACGAAGTGCCCAAGCGACGGAATCTTTGGAAGAAGGTCTAGGCCCATCGCCCGGCTCCGCGGTTCCGTGGGGTCGCCATTGCCGCCGCAGTCTTGCACGCAGGTTAGAAGATTGCGTTTGTGTCAGATGGAATTCACACGTCTGTCACACCGAAGGGCGCAGGTACCTGCGATGAAGCCCTCTTTGCCGCCCCCTCCCCACCGCGTCATGATGCGCATTCTTTTCAGCTACGTCGAACTTTGCGCCCGGCGACCGATCCTTTTGACTCTGTTGTTGGCGGGGTCGATCGGATTGTCGGTATGGGCCGCACAGCGCATCCGGGTCGATCCGGACATCAGTGCCTTGCTGCCTGATGATTCGCCCGATCGCGCGGCTTTGCAGATCCTGCAGGCACGCACCAAACCTTCGCAACCGTTGATCCTGCTTGTCAGCTCGTCGGAGATCAGTCTCAATCGAAAAATTGCCGCGAAACTTGCAGAAGCAGTCGCGGTCTGGCCGGAGACGCGATTCGCCATCGCGCGACGTGATCCGGCGTCGTTGTGGGAGCGACGGTTGCTATTCGCGCCCGCCAAATCCATCGACGCCATTTCCGAATCGATCGACGAACGGGTGCGATGGGAGCGTTGCCAGGCATTGCCGGGATGTGTCACCCTCGACGAAGCACCGTCGGTTCCCGACGAAGATTCGGTTCGCGAGAGCCTAAAATCATCGCCTGAAACGGCGATGTTGCTGCACATGCTCGGTGGCAGCGGCGTAGAATCCGAGGGTTCAAAACGACGGCACGAGCAGGATGCAAGCGGCGAGCTATGTACCCCCGATGGCACCCTGTGTGCCGTCGAGGCTTCCATCGAAGGTGATCCCTCGAATCTCGCCTTTGCCGACACGATCTTGGCCCGGGTGGACGCGCTGTTTGCAGAGGTTCGGCCGGTAAATGCCCCGGCCGATCTGCGCCTCGTGGTGAGTGGCGCCTACCGGAACGCGCCCATCGCCAGGCGCATGACAACCGAGGATCTCAAGCGAGCATCGATTGTGACCGGCGTGCTGATGTTTACCCTGTTGCTTGTGTGGTACCGATCCATTCGCGTCCTGCTGTTTCTCAACGTGCCGCTCATGGTGGGGCTGGCATGGACGGCAGGCTTTGTCGCTGTGGTCGATCACGATTTGAACATCCTGACCGCGTTTACCCTCGGTGTACTGGGTGGCCTTGGCATCGAATACGGCATTCATATTCTCGCGCACTGGCGCCTGAACACCACGGCCAGTCGCGACCCAGTCGAAAATCGCCGACTGGCCCTGCTCGGATTTCGTGACACGATTCGTCACCTTGGCGGTTCAATGGCCATTGCGGTTGTCACCACGGCTTCAGGATTTCTTTCCCTGGTTGTGGCTCGGTTTCGTGGGTTTTCGGAGATGGGGGCTTTGGCGGCGGTGGGCGTCATGCTCACCCTTTTGGCTTTCATTGTCGTGCTTCCGGTGATGGCTCGGTGGTTTGGATTTTTTTCGCCATCGAGGGCCAAGGCTGATGTGCAGAATAAGGTGCAATCAAGACCGCTTGCGATTCCGCCGCGACGCGCGGCTGCCGTTGCAATCGTCGGAGTTGCAATCGGGATCGGGTTTGGTCTTGTCGGTCGTGGGGTCGGGTTCGAGCTAGATTTTCGCAAGCTTCAGCCGCCCGAGATAAGTCACGGGCTACCATCGGGAACCGCCCTGCGTGGCTCGACGCGCAGAACTGTATTCATGCTGGGCGAATCCCAGGAGGATTTAGAAATCGCGGCCACAGCCCTTCGAATTGAAGGACCAGGGCCGCTCGGCGACGCGAAACAACCGTGGATATTGACGGCTCGAAGTTTTGTCCCAGCCGACCAGCCGACCCGACTCGCTGCGGTGGCAAGGTTGCGCCAGGTCATCGATCGAGCTCTCCGTGATGCCGACGAGAAATCCTCGACGCAGTTGAACAAGTTGCGTTTGCTCGCATCGGTTTCAACGCCTATCGAAGCGAATCAAATGCCGCCGTGGGTTCGGGACTGGCTCTTCGAGCGCAACGGGCGTTTCGGAACCATCGGCCTCATCTATACAGAGCTCAGTGGTTCGGACGCGGGGGAAATGCAGATCTTGCATGAACGCATGGAGCAATGGCGAAATCGGTTTCCCAAAATCGTATTCGCTTCTGCCGTCGCCCAGCTTGGCGAGGTGATCCCCGGTCTCGCAGCCGACGCCCCGATGGTGTTTACCCTCGCCCTCGCCGGACTTGCCCTTTCGACCCTGCTGGTGTCGCGTTCATGGCGACGCACGCTCCTCGTTCTGATTCCGCTTGGACTCGCAACCGGGATCGGCCTTGGGACCATGGCGTTTTTCGACTTGAAGGTGAACCTCTACAACCTGATCGTGTTTCCGCTGTTCCTCGGTATATCCATCGACGGATCGGTTTACGTGGTCTGGGCTTTCGAAAAGGGCGTCCCCCTTCGATCGGAACTCGCCAGCAAGGTCGGTGCGATCTCAATTTCAACTTTCGCCAACATGAGTGGGTTTGCCGGCATGCTCGTGGCACGCAATCCCGGCATCGCATCGCTCGGGAAAACCGCATTGATCATGCTGGGCTCTGCGCTGGTTGTGAACATTTTGTGGCTTCCGTGTCTCATGTTGACGGTGGGAAGAAGTCGGGAGGCCTAGCGAACGAGGCTCTCTTTTTCGAGTACGGCACCCACGTTCCAAGATTGTCACAGGACCGTGACTCTCAGCGGCGCACAGACACCCTAAGGTTGGGCAATTCCCTTGATAGTACTCGACATCACAAGTTTCTTTTCGTCTGGATGCGGTGGCATCAAGCGGTACTTGATCGAGAAGTCCCGCCTGTTGCCGTCCGAGAACGTCGAATATCACATCATCGTTCCCGGTGAATTCGATCGCACGAGTTCAATTGGCGACGGCACGCTGCACGAGATTGCCGGGCCTCTGACTCCGCGGAATGACGAGTATCGTATGTTTGGGTCGAGCGCCAAGCTTGTCGACCTGATCCTGAAGCTACGACCTGACGTGATTGAACTTGGCAGCCACTACTGGCTTCCCACCATCGTCAATCGAGCTGTCCGGCGTTTGCCTTACCGACCCAGGGTGGTCGGTTTCTTTCACAGTCATCCGCGGCAGGTGGTGGAGCCCGTCGTACGGTTCCTTCCGACGCGCATCGTCGGGGACGTGCTGGCTGAGATTGTCTGGAAGTTCTTGTGTCGCCGACACGCTGGATACGACGCGACGCTCGTCGCATCGCGTACCATCGAAGTTCAATTGGCGCGACGGGGGGTTCCCAATGTCACCCGCGTTGGACTTGGCGTTGACGTCAACGTGTTTTCCCCCGATGCCGCACCCGAAAAGCGAGCCGCAGCGCATCCTGGCGCAAGCAAACCGTTGCTGCTGACGTACGCGGGTCGCTTCACGGCTGACAAGGAGCTCGACGTCTTGATGCGAGCTTTCCCGATCATTCACGCGCGAACGGGCGCAACCCTTCGATGCATCGGCTCGGGACCATGGCAAAAGCGACTCGAACGGTTCGCAGCCGAGCAAGCCGGCGTCTCCGTTATGACTTATGTCAACGCGCCATCTGACATGGCACGCTGTCTCGCGGAAAGCGACGTGGTGGTGGTCCCAAGTCAGACCGAAACGTTTTCGCTCGTGACCGCCGAAACGCTCGCTTCGGGGACACCGGTTCTCGGACCCAACCGAGGTGGCGTGAGAGAACTTATCGAGGACTCCCACGGCGGCATGTTGTTCAAAGCCGGAAGTTCAGATTCAATGGCGGAAACGTTCGAGCGACTGGCCGCGATGTCTCCTGCGAATCGCCTTGCCATCAGCGACGCCGGACGGAAGCACGCGGTAGACCACTTGACCTGGGAACGTGTCACACGACGTGCCCTGGATGTCTATACCGCCGCACTTGAAGTTCCCGAACGCCTGCTCGAAGTCCCCGACGTGGCATAGCGGCTCCCGGACTCAGGCCGCGGTCACGCTCCTTGAAATCAGAGTGAGACTTTTGCACTGCGGAGTGTAAACCTCCCGGTGCATGCCACCGTTCTTTGATCCGAAAGCAACGCCGAAGGGTGGGCTTTCGGCGCCTGCGACCCAGCGCAACAGGAATCCGATCCTGGCTGTGCTTGAGCGGATATTGCCCAAAGCCGGCATGGTTCTGGAGATCGCAAGTGGCACCGGTGAACACGCGGTGTATTTCGCCGCCGCGATGCCCGGGATCGTCTGGCAACCGTCGGATCGGGTGATAGCCCACCTGCAGAGCATTTCCGCGTGGCGCGAATCCACGGCGGTTGAGAACGTACTTGCACCGCTCGTTCTGGATGTCGAGTCCGTGCCATGGCCAATCCAACACGCGGCCGCCGTGGTCAACATCAACATGATTCACATTGCGCCCTGGTCGGCCTGTATCGCGCTGATGAAGGGTGCGGCTTCCCTGCTGCCACCTGGTGCGCCGTTGTTTCTGTATGGACCCTTCAAACGCGATGGAAAACACACATCCGAAAGCAACGAGGCGTTTGATCTGAGACTGCGCGCCGATGATTCGCGCTGGGGTGTGCGCGACCTGGGAGATGTTCAGGCGGTTGCCTCGCAAGCGGGCTTTGCGCTACAGGAGCTCGTCTCGATGCCCGCGAACAATCTCTCAATCGTATTTCGGCGAGAGGGGTAGTTGTGTCACGAATCGAGACCGCCGGTCGCAGCCTGGCAGAGCGCCACCGCCACGATCGCCGCCGTTTCGGTTCTCAGAATACGCGGGCCGAGTCCCACCGAAACGAAGCCTTGTAGCGCAACCCGTGTCACCTCTTCGGGCGAAAAGCCACCTTCGGGACCAATCAGTAGCACGATATCCCTGCAGCATTCCGGAATCGACCGGGTCAGCGAGCGTTGATTCTCCGATTCCCAAAGCACCAGTCGAACCGCTCCGGGCGTCGCAACGCTCCTGGCGACTTCTTCCAGATCGAGAGGGTCGTCGATGCGGGGCACATCGGCCCGACCACACTGGCGAGCTGCCTCGCGCGCGATGGTTCGCCAGCGTTCTAGTTTTCCGGCCGCCTGTTCGGCATCCAGACTCGCCCTGGCAGTGATGACCGGTACAATGGTGGTCACTCCAAGTTCCGTGGTCTTCTGTACGATGAGTTCCATGCGGTCGGCTCTTGGCAACACTTGCAACAGCGTGATACGCGTCGCCGGCGCGGGGATCGTTCTTCTGGTGCCCAGTCGCAGCGAAAGGGACTGCCGCTCGATGGACAAGATCTCCGCTTCGATCTCGTTGCCGAGACCATCGAAAACCCCCAGCACATCCCCAACTTGAACGCGCAACACACGGACGAGGTGTTTGTAGGCGGGGCCATCCACCATCAAGGATTCACCCGTCAGGCGTTCCGGTTCGATGAAGAGCCGCGCGGTCATTTTCGTAGCACGCTGAGTGCCGACCACTCGCCGTCCACGGCGTGATCGGTTAGCTCGAATCCAACCTGTCGGTACGCCGCAATCACCGAGTCCGCCTGTTCGTTCAAAATCCCGGAGAGGATCGCCCGACCATTCGGAGCAACCGAAGCAAAAATCTCGCTTGCCAGCGGTATCAAGACCGGGGCTTCGATGTTCGCGAGCACGAGGTCATACGGTTCCGGATCGCGGGCGCGCAACTCGGCCAGGGTGGCCGTTTCGGACTGAACGGACGTGACGGCATTGTCGGCAAAGTTTTCCCGCGTACAGGCGACGGCTTCGTCGTCGATATCAGCCGCCATCCCCTTCGCCCCCGGCCAGAGCCGTGCGGCGGCGATCGAAAGGATGCCCGACCCACAACCCAGATCGAGGAACCGCTGCACGGTGTGTTGCGCATCGGCCAGTGTCTCGCATTGTCCCACCACGAGGCGGGTGGTGGGGTGGGCGCCGGTGCCGAACGCGCGTCCCGGATCGAGATCGATGATGATGTTTCCCTCTTCGGCTGGGCGACCCGCGCGATCCCAGGACGGGCAGACGTAGACCCGTTTGCCAATGCGCGTGGTGTGGAAAAACTGTTTCCAGACGTCGCGCCATTCCGATTCGTGTGAAACCCGCTGCCGGATGATGGGGGTGTCGATGCTGGCGCCCGCCGCCCGTGCGAGGGTCAGGGTTTCGTCAATCGCTGACAGGATATCCGGTGCTTTTTCGGGATCCGCCTGAACGACCAGAATGACAAAGCCCTTTGGCGCGCCCAGCAAGGTATCGGCATCTCGAATCTCGACTCCGTCACACAATTCAGAAAGCGTGGCTGCCAGGAGATCGGCCACGTCTTCGCCCACCTCGACCTGGATTTCTGTCCAAACCGTATCTTGTTCGCTTTGAGGCATGTTGTTTTCGGCTACGCGAGTGCTTGGTCGGTATCGGCCAGTAAATCGTCCACGTCTTCAATGCCGACGGAGATCCGCAACAGGCCGTCGGTTATCCCCTGCGCCTCACGGGTTTCGGGGGAAAGCGCGCGGTGGGAAAACGATGCGGGATGGGTGACGAGTGACGATACGCCGCCCAGACTCGAGGCGCGGCGCATCACGTGGATGCGGTCGTAGAAGCTCCGGGCTGCCGTCAGGCTTCCGGCATCGAAGGAAACGATGGCGCCGGGGCCGCGCAACAGGGCGGCTGCACGGGCATGATCGGGGTGCGAGGCGAGGCCCGGATAGTGAACCACCCGGATTCGAGGATGTTGTTCCAGATACTCGGCAAGACGCTGCGCGGAACGCACCTGGCGTTCGATTCGCAGCGGCAAGGTGCGCAGCCCGCGCAACGACAACCAGGCGCAGAACGGATCCATGATCGCGCCGAGTACCGTGCGATGGTTGCGGACACGGGCTGCGGTCTCGGAATTGGCAACCACGATGCCGCCAACCAAATCGCTGTGTCCCGCCAGGTATTTCGAAACGCTGTGGACGACGGCGGTCGCACCGAGGGCGAGGGGTTGCAAAAGGCAGGGCGTCGCAAAAGTGGAATCCACGATGAGCGCAATCCCATGTTTCTGGGCGAGCGCCGCAAGCGCCACAACATCGGACACCCGCAGCAAGGGGTTGGTGATGGTCTCGATGACGATCGCCCGCGTATCCGGTCGGAGCGCAGCCACAACCGCTTCTGTTTGCCAGGCCGGAACGAAGACGCTTTGCAGTCCCATCGCGGGCAGCTGATCGCGCACCATCTCCGTAGAGCCGCCGTAGAGCCCGTCCGAAACGATCAGGGCCGAGCCCTTGCCGGTGCCCAGGATCGCTCCGAAAAGGGCTGCTGTGCCGGAGCCGAACGCCACCGCTTCGACTTGTTCGCTGCCACCTGCGTCTTCGAGCTCGGCGACGGCCTGCTCAAAGGATTGCACCGTCGGATTGCCGTGACGGGCATAGATGAAAGCCTGGCCCCGCGCCGCCTGATCTGCAGCCTGTGAATCGGCGTATTCGAAATTGCTGGTCAGGAAAAGCGGTGGGACATGGGGATGCTCACCGGCGCTGCCCGTTCCCCAAACTGCCTCGTCCCGAGGGGCGCCGCCATGGACGGCACGCGTCGAAAAACCCGTAGCCTGCTTGGGCAACGGCAACGATGTTTCCGCGATGGGCTTCCCGCGGTCTCCGTTTTGGCTCACCGCGAAAATTCCCGACCGGCGGCCTTATCGGCCAGGTCGACGTTTCATTTCACGACGGCGACGTTTGCGCGCTTCGCGCATCTTCCGTTTCTTCTTGACGGAAGGCTTCTCGTGATAGCGGCGACGCTTGATCTCTTGAAGAATACCTTCCTTCGACATCTTCTGTTTCAGCACTTTGACCGCCTTTTCAATCGAATCTCGAACTTCGACCTCAAGGGGTTTTCCGTGCAGCGTTTCCAAAGTTCGGGTCTCGGCGGTGGTCATCGTTTTGGGGGCGCGAGTAAAGCACTGCACCTGATACCGGTCAAGCCCGATCGCCGGGCGTGTCGCCGCGGGTCCGATCCTTTGGAGCCAGCGCCTTGGTCGACCGGGCTCGTGATCGGATTTACACAGCACAAAAAATACGTAAGCTTAAAAACATAAAAAATCATTGCTGAGCCAAGTCGGCTTGGGTTATGAAAGTGTTTGCTGCGAAAACAGGACCGCTTGTCGAGTGGGCAGAGCGGATAGAGAACAAGGAGTCGAACATGTTGGGCGCAAAGGTATTTACGGCGACGAAGGCAAGGGATCGGGAAGACTTGGGTGACGCTGTGACCCGCTGGATTCATGACAACCCCAAGGCCAAAATTGTGGACAAGGTCGTAACGCAGAGCTCCGATAGCGAATTTCACTGCCTGAGCATCACGATCTGGTACGAGGCCTAGGCTTCCCAGGTCGGATGACTGACCACGCGGCGCCATCTTGCCTGTGTCAAGATGGACGCCATGCGATTCGGGTTCCTTCTCAGGCGAAACAAGCCGGAGGCCATTGAGACCGCGCGAGAGCTCAGTTCGATACTGGCAGCGTCCGGTCACGCGTGTTTCCTTTGCGAAGAGCCGGCGGCGCCCTGGGAGGGTGTCACGCTGGTTCCGCGAGCCGCGCTGGGCGCATCGATAGACGTTTTGGTTGTGCTTGGCGGTGACGGTACATTTTTGGATGGCGCACAACTTGTTGCCGACCACGGCGTACCGCTGATTGGAATCAACCTGGGATCACTCGGGTTCATGACCCAGTTCGCTTTGCCCGAGGCACGATTGGCAATGGCTGCGGTCGTGGCAGGCGAGCTGCCAATCGCCGAGCGTATGCGAATGCGCGTCTCCCATCTCTCGAATGGCGTGGAACTGGCGAGCCAAAATGCCTTGAACGACGCTGCGGTTACCCAGGGCAAGCAGGCTCGGCTCCTGGATCTCACGACTGAGGTCGATGGCGAGATGATCAGCGCCATCAAGGCGGATGGGCTCGTCATCGCGACGCCCACGGGGTCAACGGCATATAGCCTCGCTGCCGGCGGGCCGGTGGTCACTCCGGGGATGGAGGCATTGGTCATGACGCCCATTTGCCCGCATGCGCTCACCTATCGTTCCGTGGTGCTGCCGGCCAAGGGGCTCATCCGTATTACCAACACGTCGGAACACCAGGCCTTGCTCACGGTGGATGGACAGTGGACCCGCGAACTGTCGCCGGGTGATCAGGTCGAGATTCGCCGGGCCTCCAAACCGTTGCGCATCTTTGCCGGGCCTCGCCCCTTCTTCACCGTCTTGCGGGAAAAGCTGCGCTGGGCTGAACGCTAGCCCGGATCGGCATCTACGTTCTACGTATTGCAGAAGATTTCGCCCGGGCCAGGTTCGAGAATACCAATTATTCCGATGGGTTGAGCCAGCGGTCGGCATGCCGTGAGGCGGCATGACCCCTGCAATGGGAATCCGGTACCCCAACCGGAGCCCACCCCATGCATCAACGAATTCCCGTCGCGTTTGCCGTTTGCCTCGTTCTTTTCGGCGCCATATCGGCCTGTAACCACCGCAGGTCCCAAAAGGCAAAGGACCCTCGCACGACGCCAGCGACTTCGCAGGGCGAACTGGAGGTCACGGCGCACACCTCGGGCGTCATTTCGGTTGCCGACGGCATTCGTGTTGCGTTTTCGGACAACCTTGGGCCCGCGCCCGGGCCGATTGCCACGCCCGCGCTCGTCTTGAATCCCAACCTACCCGGAACATTGGCTTTCATTCGTCGCGATGAGATTGAATTCAAACCGGACGCGCCCTTACCTGCCGGGCAGAAATTCGAGGTCACTGTGGACTTCTCGGCACTTGGGTTGTCCGCAAAACCCCCGTTCCATTTTTCGTTCGCGACTAGAAAACAGAGCGCTCAGTTGGTCTCCGAGGGGATTTCATTTTCGGACGACGATCCGGCCTCTTCGCTTGTCCTCACCGGTCTCGTGACCACCGCCGACATCGCTTCTGTTGAGGCGATTGAATCTGGATTCACAAGCAATCCAAAGTCACTACCGATTGCATGGCGACACGATTCCGAACATCTGAAACACCACTTTACGGTCACGGGAATCAAGCGCCGAGACGTTGATCAAAAGATCGTGTTGAGCTTCGACGGCAAGGGACTCGGCCAGTCGGGAACACAGTCGGTGACGCAGTCGGTTCCCGGTTTCGAAAACTTTTCCATTCTTTCAGCGCGTGCGGTTCAAGACAAGGGGCGCCACGTCGAGTTGCGTTTTTCCGATCGTCTTGACCGCAAACAAGATCTCGGGGGTTTGGTCACGTTCGACGGCCGCACCGATGCGAGGGTGGTGATTCGAGGCAACCTCGTCGAGGTTCATGCGCGAGGAGACCTTTCGGGCGAGGTGACAGTGAGCGTGCATCCCGGGGTCGAGAACGAGCGCGGGAAAAAACTGCGTTCGGGCGGAAGCTACCGCATCGAGTTCGTCCGATTGATGCCAGAAGCCCGATTTGTAGGTGCCGGCACGATTGTTCCGTCGTCAGAGAATCTATTGATTCCCATCGAGACCGCGAATCTTCGTCGTGTAACGGTTGAAGCGATGCGCGTGCCCGATAAAAATCTGCCGCAGTTTTTTCAGGTCAATCGCGTCTCTGGCAACAGCGAGTTGCGTCGCGTCGGCCGTGTGGTCTGGAAGAAGACCCTGACACTCGGGCACGACCGAGACCTGAAAGAAACCTGGACGCGACATGGCCTCGACCTCGCGAACCTCGTCAAGCAGGAGCGGGCAGGGCTCATCCGGTTGCGCCTGTCCTTTGGTCCTTCCGATGTCCTTTTCGATTGCTCGAAGGCCGAGAAAGCAAACCTCGAAGCCCCCTCTCTCGGTACCGACGATGCGCTTCTGAACGACAACGATGAGAACGAGGGGAGTTACTGGAACACCGTCTCCGGTGACTGGAACGAGATGTACAACAACCGCGGCAATCCCTGTCATGCGGGATACTATCGGAGTGAAGCGTATTACGGAGATGGCGACAGTCCACGATCACCAGGACGAAACGTCGTGTTGAGTGATCTGGGGATTTTGGCCAAGCGGGGCGAAGGCAAGGAGGTGCTCGTTGTCGTCACGGATCTCAAGACCACCAAGCCTCGCGCGGACGTGCTCGTGACCCTCGTTGACTATCAGCAACAGGTCCTTGCGACAGGTAGAACCTCGGCGTCGGGTCAAGTGCAACTCAACTCGCCCCAGGTCCCTTTCCTGGTGGTGGCGGAACACCATGGCGATCGCGGCTATTTGCGGATGGATGAAGGCGATTCGCTCAATACCGCGCATTTTGACACCGGTGGTGATGCTGTGTCGCGCGGGCTCAAGGGGTTTTTCTACGGTGAGCGGGGCGTGTGGCGGCCGGGCGACTTGATCCATTTGACCTTCGTGCTTTCGGATCGCGACAAGGTATTACCTGAAGGCCATCCGTTGCATTTTGTGCTCTCTGATCCGCGCGGCAAGATTGTTCGGCACCAGGTGGTGGCGCGGGCCCCGAGCGGATTTCACGTCTTCGAGTTGAGTACTTCGAGCGACGCCATGACCGGCCTGTATGTCGCCCGGGTCAAGGTGGGTGGGGTCGAGTTTAACCGGTCGTTGCGCGTCGAGGCGATTCGACCCAATCGGATGAAGATCGGCCTGGAAACGCAGCACAAGTTTCTGCGTCCCGCGATGTC
>JAWXBF010000221.1:0-9805 GCA_034439895.1 Deltaproteobacteria bacterium | reverse complement strand
TGCAGGTAAAACCACGCTCATTAGCGTCATTTGCGGCATCGTTTCGCCCAGTCAGGGCTTCGTTGTCGCCGATGGCCACGACATCATCCGAGATGCGAGAGCGGCGCGCTCGATCATTGGATTGGTACCACAAGAGTTAAGCACCGATGCCTTCGAGACGCCCTGGGCGACGGTTACGTTTAGCCGCGGTCTTTTTGGAAAGCCGCCCAATCCTGCGCTCGTTGAAAAGATCCTGCGCGATCTGTCCCTATGGGATAAGCGCGATCAGCGCATCATGACGCTTTCGGGAGGTATGAAGCGACGGGTGATGATCGCCAAGGCGCTTTCACACGAGCCCGAGATCTTGTTTCTGGATGAACCCACCGCCGGCGTTGACGTCGAGTTGCGGCGCGACATGTGGAACCTCGTGCGGACACTGCGCGATCGTGGCGTCACCATCATTTTGACGACCCACTACATCGACGAGGCCGAGGAAATGGCGGATCGCATCGGCGTCATCAATAAGGGCCGGCTCATCCTCGTCGAGGACAAATCGATCCTGATGCAAAAGATGGGCAAACGACAAATGACCCTGGATCTTCATGAACCCTTGCAGAGCATTCCGCCCGAACTCGCCGCATGGCGCCTGACCCTGCAATCGAGCGGGCTTCGCTTGCAATACGATTTCGACGCCAACGACCCGAGGTCGGATATTCCAGGCCTTTTGCAACGGTTGGCAGAGCTGAAGATTGGATTCAAGGATCTGGCCACCCGGCAAAGCTCACTGGAGGAGATCTTCGTTCACCTCGTAAGCAGCGACGCCGAGTCGAGCCACACCGGAGGCACCGTCTGATGGCTTTCAATCGGTACGGCGTCTGGGCGATCTACCGCTTCGAGATGGCTCGCTTCAAGCGCACCATCGTTCAGAGCCTGATCACGCCCGTCGTCACGACCTCGCTTTACTTCGTGGTCTTTGGCGGCGCCATCGGCAGCCGCATGCGCGAGGTGGATGGGATCAACTACGGCGCCTTCATCGTTCCGGGATTGATCATGTTGTCTTTGTTCACGAACAGCATCTCGAACGCCGGGTTCGGGATCTACATGCCGAAATTCACCGGCACCGTTTATGAGCTGCTGTCAGCGCCCATCTCCTTCCTAGAAATGGTGCTGGGGTATGTCGGCGCCGCGGCCACCAAGTCATTGACCATCGGTGTCATCATCCTCGGCACTGCAAGCCTATTCGTACCACTTGAGATCCGGCACCCGATCTGGATGGTGGCCTTTCTCTTGATGACCGCCGTGGGCTTCAGCCTGTTCGGCTTCATGCTGGGGCTTTGGGCCAAGGGGTTCGAGCAACTGCAGCTAATCCCCATGCTGGTGATTACCCCGCTGACGTTTCTCGGTGGCGCATTTTACTCGATCGACATGCTGGCGCCGACCTGGCGGGCCATCGCGATGTGGAATCCAATTGTCTACGTGATCGGCGGCTTTCGCTGGAGTTTTTTTGAAACTGCCGATGTGGGAGTGGGCGTGAGTCTCGCCATCACGCTCGGCTTTTTGTTGCTTTGTTTGGCGGGGGTCGGTTGGATGTTCAAGACCGGATACCGGTTGAGAAAGTAGGGTCGATGGCCGCAGGCAACGAAGATTTCTACGCGCTGCTGGACGAGATCTCCGAGTTTGACGAGGTCGTGACGGCGAGCCTGCACCGGCCGGTTCCCGACGACTGGCATGTCGTTATTTCTGATGTCCGGGGATCGACGGCCGCCATCGAGGCAGGACGCTATCGAGACGTGAATGCACTCGGGGTCGCGGGCATCGTGGCGCTCCGAAATGCCATGCCCGATCTCGATCTGCCGTATGTCTTCGGAGGCGATGGCGCCACCCTCCTCGTTCCCGGCTCCCGCATCACGGCCGTTCAGACGGCGCTGCGCGGATTGCGAAACGTTGCACGCGATGCTTTCACCATGAACTTGCGCGTGTCTCACGTACCCGTCGCGGAACTCAGGCGGCAGGGGCACCCTTTGGCCGTGGGCCGCTACCGTTTGAGCCGCAACGTGGTGCTCGCCGCCTTTTCAGGCAGCGGCTTTTCCACGGCCGAAACCTGGATCAAAGATCCCGTTATCGGCCAGGGCTTCGCCGTCAGCGCGGAGGGTCCTGCCGAGGCCAACCTGAGTGGGTTCGAGTGTCGATGGCAACCCGTGGCGAGCCAACGCGGCAGCGTCGTCAGTTTGTTGGTGGTCGCCACCGGCCAGGATCCTGTCTTCCGTGAATCCACCTATCACGAGATCTTGCGCGAGATCGCAAGCGTGGTCGGGGACGCACCGACAAAACCGGTCACGGCCGACAACCTGAAGCTGAAAACCCTGACGGGTGACTTTTCAACCGAGGCACGTTTGCGGACCGGCGCAACCTCCGGTCCAGCCTATGCGCGCGCCCACAGAGCCGCTCGAAATGCCGCCGTGGTCGGCCGGGGCCTTATGAGCCTCGGTCTGAAGTTCGGCGCCTTCAACGGCGCGACGTACAAGCGAGAGGTGCTAGAAAACACGGACTTCCGAAAGTTCGACGAGGCCCTGCGCATGATCCTGGATCTGCGCGCCGAGGAAATCGAGACCCTTGACCGTTATCTGGCGGGGCGACACGAAGCTGGCGACCTGTGTTACGGAATGCACCAATCCGGCGAGGCGCTCGTCACGTGCATGGTGGGCAGCTACAGCGGAAATCACGTGCATTTTGTGGACGGCGCCAACGGAGGGTATGCCCTTGCGGCCAAACCTCTCAAGGAACAGCTCAAGGCGATTCGCGACCCGAACCCGATTTGACGCAGCCCGAACCGTTCCCGGTTCATCAAAACGTTCGAAAATTTGCCGAGGCGCCCGGGTCGTATTACCGATCAAGGGGATGAGCATTCAAATCGAACGGCCCACCCTTCCCTGTAGCGTCTGTGGGACGCAGGTGACGGAGCTGCGCCGAAGCCGATGCTGGCGTTGCTATTCCCACTGGGCGGATGCCCGACCGGTCGGCCTCGGGGCGTCGTGCACCATCTGCAACGACAAACGCCGCGACAACCTTCGTCTCCTTGAGCTAAAGGGAAAATCGATTCCGTTTTGCCACAACTGCGCAGGTCGAACGATCAAGCTCGACCAGATCCCCGAGGCCATCGACGAGTTGCGCCACCTCTTGAATCGCGACCGACGCGACGACGAGCGACGAAACGACTCACGCGATCATCGCCTGTTCCCACGAGAACGCCGCGTGGGTGATCGCCGGACAATGGGACGCTCCGATCACACCGATCCGCATATCTTCATGCCCGAGCTACTCGAATACGTGATCGAACTTGAAGAAGACGACATCGAGATCATCGAGCAAACCAACGTGCGTGAAATCCCGCTGCCTCGGCCGTGAGGTCGCGGCTCGCGCCAACTACAAACCTGGCAGCTCTATCTTCCAGGATCCCTCATCTAGCACAAGCTCAACCGAGTGACGCTCTCCGCTGGCGGAAAATACTTCGACCACCGCACGATTGTCTTCGCGTTCCAGCTGACGAACGCCGGCCATTTCCCAGGCGGGTGGCGCACGACCGACGGCCAAAAAGTCGTACGGTTCCAGCACCAGACGCCCCGACACACGCTCGGCCGAAACCATCAGCTCTTGCAAGCGGGCACGTGCGCGTGGTCCCAGCATCGAGTGCACCGCTGCGCGATCGCCAGCCTGAGCGGCGACCACAAACCGTTCCACCACCTGCTGCGGGCCACCGTCTTTGCCACGGCCACAGCCCGCACCAACTGTCAGATAGACGGCCAACCCAATCGCCGCACACCACTGTGCGCGAAACGACACGCTAGGCGTCCTCGTTTCCCGCGCTGAACAAACCGAGGGCGCGTCGTACCTTCGCCATTGTCACAGCCGCAACCGCACGGGCCTGCGCCGCACCCTGCGCAAGCACGCGATCGATCGCCGCGGGATCCGCAGCAAGCGCGCTGGCCTTTTCTCTTATGGGTCGCAGATCGGCCTGAACACCCTCAAGCAACGTCTTCTTGCAATCGATGCAGCCAATGCCGGCGGTCGTGCAACCCGTCGTGATGCTGGCCTGTACCGCATCGCTCGAGAAAAACTTGTGCAGGGTAAAGACGTTGCACTTTTCCGGATCGCCGGGATCCGTACGGCGCTGGCGGGCCGGATCGGTCGCGGCCGTGCGCAGCTTGTTCCAGACGACATCGTCCGCTTCCCGCAGCGAAATCGTATTACCCAGGCTTTTTGACATCTTGGCCTGGCCATCCAGACCCAGGATCTTGGGCGTCGACGACAACAGCGCCTGCGGCTCGACAAACGTATTACCAAAGCGGGCATTCCATTTGCGGACGATTTCCCGCGCAAGCTCGAGGTGCTGTTTTTGATCTTCTCCGACTGGCACACGGGTCGCGCCGTAAAGTAGGATGTCCGCCGCCTGCAACACCGGGTAGGTGAAAAGACCCGCGTTGATGTTGTCGACCTGGCGTTCGGACTTGTCCTTGAACTGGGTCATGCGGCCGAGTTCACCAAACGGTGTGACGGCCGACAGCGCCCAGGCGAGTTCCGTGTGCTCGGGAACATCGGACTGCACAAAAAGCGTGCAACGCTCGGGATCCAAACCACAGGCCAGCAGATCGGCCGCCATGGCACGCACGCGGCCGCGCATGTCCCTGGGTTCGTACGACTGGGTGATGGCGTGGTAGTCGACAATGCAGAAAAAACACCGGTGCTGGCTTTGCATCGCGACCCAGGAGCGGACGGCGCCCAGGTAGTTGCCAAGGTGCAGCTCACCCGAGGGCTGGATTCCGGAGAAAATGATGTCTTGGGCGGGCATTTTTGCTGTTTGCGTCGGGCGGGCGACTCTACTTTGCCCGGCCGATGTCTTCGAGGGGAGTTCGTTGTAGTCTTTCTGAATCTTTCCCGCCACCCGGACGTCCTACTACCGAGGAGAAACGCCATGCATCCAAATCCCATCCGTTCCACCAAATCCACCTGGTTCATGGGGATGATCGCAGCGTCACTGCTGGGCGGCTGTGTGGCGCGTTCTCGACCGGTTCAGTACTCGGCCACGATTCAGACCACGAATGATCCTTACGGCCAAGTCTACGTGAACAACCCGCCGCCTCCGATGATGCAGGAAGTTATTACCGTGGCGCCGGGCCAGGGATACATCTGGATTTCCGGCTACTGGGACTGGACCGGTTACGACTGGTACTGGACCAGCGGGAGTTGGGTGTCGAACTACCCCGACGCGATCTATGTGCGCCCCGCTTATGTGATGGTTCAAGGCCGGTGGGTCTATCATCGCGGCCACTTCCGCGGCCACGACGGGCGCCGCGACTACGTTTACGGTCGACCCGCACCGGCCCAGCGCACGGTGTACGGTCAGCCCACCGGGCCGGCCCCCGCGACGGGATGGCGGGGCAATCCCGGCCCAGCACCCCAACAGGGATACGTCGGTACCCCCTCGCGCCCGCAACCACAGCAGGGCGTCCAGAACCGGGGTGGGTTTTATAGCGGGGTGATGGGAAATACCAACCCACCCCAGGCAACGGGAAACCCGAGCCCGGGCCCGCAAGCTCCAACGCCGACCCCGCAAGGTGGTTTCTTCCGAGGCGCGACCTCCAATCCGCAGCCACAACCTGCCCAGCCTATGGTCGCGCAACCTGCACCCGCAGCGCCACCGGCGCCCGCCCGCACCCAAAATGGCGGCTTCTTCCGGGGCTTCGGCCAGAACCCACGAGCGGCACAGCCGCAAGCGCAGCCGCAGCCACAAGCGGCACAACCGCAACCGCAAGCGCAGCCGCAGCCTCAACCGATGCCCACCCACCGCGGCTTCGCGATGCCGGGCCAACCGTCCGCTCAACCGATGCCTTCGTCGCCGTCTCGCCAGATGGGATCGCCTCGTCCGATGCCTTCCTCTGCGCCGCGACAGATGCCAGCACCGTCAGGCAGTGGTGTCACGCGCTCACGCGGCTCCAGCTCTGCCGTATTCGGCGGGCGTTCGAGCTCACCGCAACCCGCGCCGGCAGCCCCCGCACCCTCGGGCGTACGGCGGCAACGCCGTTGATTGCACACCCGCCTAAAACCGACCCACCGCATGCAAGCCTGCGCCGTCTCTATCGAAAGACGGCGACAGCACAAAGAGTTCGCTTTGCCCGACGCGATACTCGGGCGTGAGCAACAACATCACCCCCGTGGCGATCATCATGCCGCCGGCAAAAACGCCCACGTTGGCCAAAAACTTGAGGTTGCTAGAGTCCCCCTCAAGTCGATCCTTCGTGAAGGGATCCATCGCCGCAGCAGCCTTTTTGCGCTTGTCTTCTGCCAGACCGTCCACATAAAGGCCTCCAACCACGCCAAGCGTACCCGTCCCAACCAAGATCCACCCGGGCACATCGGTATACCAGGGCGCCCGCGCGAGGGGCTGTCGTACGATATTGGGTAACGCGATGTCGGCGGTTCCGGATTTACCAGTGTCTTCGGGACGCAGAACCGTTGCACCATCGTCCTGACCACTCACAAGATAGTGGCCCAGCGCCGAGGCACGGCCAACCTCCGGACGCGCCAATCCCTGTCGATTCTTGAAACCCGAACGAAGGTAAGCGCGGGCATTCAAATACTCGCTGCCACCCACCTCGCCAAGTGATACGAATACCACCGTGTCCGCCGCAAGCTTTTCGGCAATCCGCCGGGCGTAGCTTTGTTCCAACTCACGGCGCGCATTCGACGAACCGAAGCCCATCACCGTTCCGGTTGCATCGTTGATGAACTCGCGCTCGAACTGAACATCCAGGATAACCGATCGACCTTCACCTACCGGACCTGCCGGAATCGCCTTGCGCATGGAAACACCTTTGCCCTTGGCCTTCGGACACCGGGCGCGCGCGTGATACGTAACCCCGGGTGCAGCAGCCACCGTCACCGGGGCCACCCCTACGTCGGCACCATTGACTTCGACCATGCAGCCTTCTGGACGTGACAGAAACTGCAATTTCGCGTACTGCGGTGGCGCCGCCTGGCCAATCAGCGCCGACGCCACGACCGACAGGCCTTCTTCTGCAGTGGGCCTTCGGCCGGGAAACAAGAGCGCAGCGTGATCGGCGACCGCTTTCGCCTTTTGTTGATCGCCCGAGGCGAGAGTCGCCGCGATGAGACTGTCGACTATCCGTACCACAAGCCCTCGACCGAGGGCGCCCATCGGGCGCGTTACCAGCGCTGATTCGGCCTCGGCAAGCAGTGCCTGGTATTTCTCGATCGCGGCAGGCTCCGTGGCATCGACAGCGGCGCGCCTCGTCTCAAGCTGTTGCACCAGGTCAACGTCAAAATCATCGTAGATCGCAACGGCAATGGGCTTTCCCGTGCGCGCAACTTCAATGCGCCAGTTGACGTTGCCGGACATCCCATCGCCAATCGCGGACAGCAATTCGTCGGACGGCTTGGGTCCGTTGCCAACCGTCACCGGAATGACCACCACGCGTGCCGATCGCGACGCCGGTCGAGCCACGACCGGATCTGGTGTCGCAGGCATTGCTTGCGGTGTGGGCGCCGGTTCAGCGCCGGCGGCAGGTGCCGGAGCGGGTTGACCGGCACTTTCCTCGGCCTTGTCGGCCCGTGCAACGGTTATCCCTTCCAGTCCCACCAATAATCCCGAAAGGGCGACGATCGATATCTTGAATAGGCGCATATGCATTTTACCCCTGAACCCGTTCTCGAGGATACCACTGCAAAAGGCCCGGCCTCGTCAAAACGAGACCCTGCGAATCCTTACAGATTTTCACAGGACGAACTGACTCAGATCCTCGTCCTTCAGAACGTCTTTCAACCGCTGCGTCACGTACTCCCGGGTGATCGGAATCGTCTGTGAACCAAGGGCCGGGGCCTCGAATGAGAGTTCGTCGAGCAAGCGCTCTAGCACCGTATGCAAGCGTCGGGCGCCAATGTTTTCCATCCGGGCGTTGATATCGGCCGCAATCCGGGCGATCTCGGCAATCGCCTCGGGCTGAAATTCGATGGTCACATTTTCCGTTGCCATCAAGGCCACGTACTGTTTGGTCAGCGCGTTCTCGGGCTCGGTCAGAATGCGCACAAAGTCCGCGTCCGAAAGCGATTCGAGTTCCACGCGAACCGGAAATCGACCTTGCAATTCCGGAATCAGATCCTTCGGCTTCGACACGTGAAATGCGCCCGCGGCGATGAACAGAACGTGATCCGTCTTGAGCGCACCATATTTGGTCGATACGGTGGAGCCTTCGATGATCGGCAACAGATCCCGTTGCACACCCTCGCGTGATACGTCTGGGCCCCGACCACTGCCCTCACGTCCGGCAACCTTGTCGATCTCATCGATGAAGATGATGCCGTTTTGCTCGGCACGGGTGATGGCCTCTTTGTTGATGCGCTCCGGATCGACGAGCTTGGTTGCTTCTTCCTCGGTCAGCAGATCCAGTGCTTCGGGGATCGCAACCTTTTGCTTTTTTGTCTTGCGATTGCCTCCCGGGATCATGTCCTTCAAGTTGACCATCATCTCTTCCATGCCACTGCCGGCAAAGATATCGGCGAAGGACTGGGGTGCGTCACTCGTTTCGATGTCGACCTTGCGATCGTTCAGTTTGCCGTCGCGCAAAAGGGCGCGCATGGTTTCACGGCTGGTGTTGTCCGTGGATACACCGGCCATCGGCGGCGGAGTCTGCGCATCTCCCATTGCACCGGTTGCAGCCAACGGACGTGCACCCCGTGCAGGCGGCAGCAAAATGTCGAGCAAACGTTCCTCGGCGTTTTCACGCGCCCGTGGCCGTACCCGCGCGCGCTCTTCGTCGCGCAACATTGCAACGGCCGTTTCCGCGAGATCACGAACCATCGAGTCCACATCGCGGCCCACATAACCAACCTCGGTGAACTTCGAGGCCTCGACCTTGACGAAGGGTGCGTTGGCGAGCTTGGCAAGACGGCGTGCAATCTCGGTTTTTCCAACACCGGTTGGACCAATCAACATGATGTTCTTCGGCGAAATTTCATCGCGCATGGGCGCTGGCACTTGCTGGCGACGCCAGCGGTTGCGCAGGGCACCTGCAACCGCGCGCTTGGCCGCGTGTTGACCGACGATGTAACGATCGAGCTCCTCGACGATCGCGCGAGGGGTCAGCGCTGCGACATCGCGCGCCTTGAGGATGCCACCAGAAAAACCGTTGCTGCTCATGATCCAAGCTCCTCAAATACCTGGTTACCGTTGGTGTAAATGCAGATCTCACCGGCAATCGAAAGCGAACGTTCTGCAATGGCGCGCGCATCCAGCGTCGTCGCATCGAGCAAGGCACGCGCGGCGGACAGCGCATAGTTGCCCCCCGAACCAATCGCCATGGCGGCACTGTCGGGTTCAATCACGTCGCCCGTGCCCGACAACAACAACGTGCTGTTCCCGTCGGCCACCAACAGCAGCGCCTCCAGGCGTCGCAACATGCGATCGGTGCGCCAGTCCTTGGCAAGCTCAACCGCAGCACGCAAAAGATTGCCGTTGTATTCCTTGAGCCGCGCGTCGAACTTTTCGAATAGGGTCAACCCATCGGCGGCCGATCCTGCAAAACCGGCGAGCACGCGTCCATCGCCGAGTCGTCGCAGTTTGCGAGCAGTACCCTTGACCACGGTTTGTCCCAGGGTGACTTGCCCGTCGGCGCCCATCACCACGCGGCCGTCTCGTCGAACCACCAGAACCGTTGTCGAACGTATCCGGGTGTGTTCGTTATCGCTGTGCTTCATCGCGGCTTGTCTTTAGCACGCGGATGCGCACCATCGTAGACCCGCATCCGGTAATCGC
>JAWXBF010000220.1:0-13396 GCA_034439895.1 Deltaproteobacteria bacterium | reverse complement strand
TCACCGTCACCAACCCCGGAGACACACCCACGGGCGTGCCGTCGGTCGGACTCGGAGGTGCGGCTCCGGGCGCTTTCACCATCGTCACGAACCGCTGTACCGCCGGACTGGCACCAACGGCGACATGCACCATCGACGTCCGCTTCAACCCCGGTCAACGCGGCATGCTCGACGCAACCTTGCAGGTCAGCGCGAGCCCTGGCGGCAGTACGCTTGCGGCACTGAGTGGCACCGGGCAGTCCGTCGGAGCCCTCACTGCGTCGACCCCATCCTTGAACCTCGGTAGCGTCATCAAAGATCAGGCGGGAACCGCAACACCGGTTACCATTACCAATACCGGAGACCAACCCACAGGCACATTGTCGGTAGAACGCGCCGGTGCCAACGCGGGCGACTTTTCAATCGTCACCAACGGGTGCACCGGACAAATCCTCGCAAGCGGAGCCAACTGCTCCGTATCGGTTCGGTTCGATCCGAAAACTACCGGAAACCTACAGGCGACCTTGAATGTGTCCGCAACACCCGGTGGCGCCGTCGCAGTGGCATTGCAGGGGGTCGGACTATCCCAGGCCAACGTTTCGGTTTCGCCATCGAACGCCAATCTGGGTGGCATCAACGTTGGCGCAACGGGAACCGCAACACCATTTTCGGTTCTCAACATGGGCGCGCAGGCAACCGGCGTGCCCTCGTTCGCGTTGCTCGGAACCGACGCGAATCAGTTCACGCTCGGAACAAACAACTGCGCAATAGGCGTACCCGGTGGTGCTTCGTGCACGGTCAACGTGGCGTTTGCACCCACGTCGAGAGGCATGAAAAACGCATCGCTTCAGATCACCACCAACCCCGGCGGAATGGCCTTCGCCAGCCTTGGTGGAACGGGGCTTGCGCCGGCGTCCTTGACCGCCGCGCCCAACACACTCGCGTTCGGATCACTGGTCGTTGGGACGACAAGCGGCACCATCACGTCCACGTTTTCCAACCCGGGCGATCTCGCAACCGCAGCACCGAGCGTCGCCGTCTCCGGTGCAAACGCCGCAGACTTCGCCATCGTGAGCAACTCTTGTAGCGGTGCGATTCCTGGCGGCGATTACTGTATCGTCGGCATCGCGTTCACGGCCAGCCAAACGAGCGCGCGCTCGGCCACCCTGACGGTCAATGCCGGCGCGAGTGCAATGGCCTCCGTCTCGTTGACCGGGACTGGCCTGGCCCCCGCCGCCATGAGCGGCACCCCTCCCTCGCTGACGTTTGGGTCGCTGCAAGTCAACACCTCCAGCAGCGGCAGCCTTGTCACCATCACCAATACGGGCGCCGTCGCAACCGGCAGCATCAGTGCGTCCCTCGGCGGAACCAATCCAGGGGACTTCGTTCGTACCTCCAATTGTACGACGCTTGCGCCGGGCGCGACCTGTACGGCAAGCGTCACTGCGACCCCCACTGTTGTCGGCAGTCGCACCGCCACACTGACCGTCCAGGCCAATCCAGGTGGCATGGTTGTGACGAATCTTTCCGTGACTGGCCTCGCGCCCGCCAATCTCACGATTGGGCCTGCCGGATTGAACTTCGGCAATACCATTCAAGGCAAAATCGCAATGGTCCAAAGTTTCACGATCACGAACACCGGCGGTGTCACGTCGAGCACGCTGACGGTTTCCAAGTCCGGAAACGATGCCAGCCTTTTCACGACGAGCGCGGACACGTGTCTCAACGTCTCGTTGAATGCCGGCGCGACCTGCACGGTGAGCCTGACTTTTAATCCACTTGCAAACACCCCCACCGGGGGCAAGTCGGGAACACTCACCGTCACGGCCACGTCGGGTGGGACGGTCAACGGAAATCTCAGCGGCACCGTGCTCGAAGACGCCGTTTTCGTGTCGACCCAGGGTCAATCAGGTGCCGCGGGTACGCGATCCGCTCCGTTGCGATCGATACAGGGAGGCGTCGACGCGGCAATCGCCGGTGGCTACACCAAGGTCCTCGTCACAACCGGATCCTACACCGCTGCCAACGGCGGACTGTCCGGTTCTACAACTGCAGGCGTACAGATCAACGGCGCGCTCACCGTCACCGGTGGATGGGACGCGGCGTTCACGGCGTTTTCGTCCAACTCGATCCTCGATGCAGCCTCGGCCGCATCACACGTTGTCTGGATTTCCGCGTCGAATGTCACGTTTCGCTATTTCACGATGCAGGGTGGTACAGGCTCGAACACCGATGGTTACCACAACTACGGTGGGGGTATCTTCATTGCAAATGACGCTGGAGCACCGAGAACCATCCTGATCGATTCGGTCACTGTGACAAACAATGCAGCCGTGCAATCAGGAAGCGGCATCACTGCGTTCTACGGTGAAAACTTGACCGTCAGCAACAGCACGATCACGAACGGCACCGCGAACAATGGTGCCGGTGGCATCTACTTGTCAGGCACGAGTGGGTCCACGATCTTGAATACCACCATCTCCGGAAACACGGGCTACCACGGAGGTTCCAATTTCCTCGACAATCAGAACTTGCGTCTGGACGGGCTCACGATGACCAACAACACCGGGACGAGCGGCTATACGGACGACATCGCGATCTGGGGAGGCCGTGACATCCGGATTCAGAATTCGGACTTCAACGACAGCGGCCCTGCGATTTTGGTGAATGGCAACTCGGGATACAACGTCACCGGCCTCATCATCGACAACAACGTTTTCCGGGGCGGCATGGGCGGCGTCAACGGCGCAGCGATTCGTGAGATTCAGGCCCTCATCACGGGACACCAGATCACCAACAACCGATTCGATCTCGGCACGGTCACCAACCTGTACCGAAACCACTACCCGGATTACACCGCAACCCCCGCAACCGCTGCCGGCCTTATCATCCTGAACACCCCCAACCACGCCTCTCACAATGCAGCCGTGGCCTCTGGAAACGTGGCTAATTAGGGTGAATCCATAGAAAACGAGGGTTTGCAGCGCGCGGTATGCTAGCTTGACGCCATGAATCTATCCTCGTGCCGGGTCTCGTTCGTCGGGATGGATGCGCTTGAACCTGCCCGCGCGGAGGTCATGGCCTGGTTACCGCGCCTGGGCTCGGCCCTGGATCGCGCCACCGGAGTCCACGTGTTCATCGAGGCCATCTCGCAAAAGCGCAAGGAACAGCTGCTGCGCGTCCGCATCGACTTCTCGTTCCCGGACGGCATCCTTGAGATCCTGCACGACGATCCCAAGAACGCAGCCCACGACGATGTCTTCGTCGCCATAAGGAACGCGTTCCGGGCGGCTCGCCTGCAACTCGAGTTGTTCAAGATTCAGCCCGATGCTCTGCCGCCACCGGTGGCACGACAGCTTCCGGTCTAGGTCAGAAGCGTCCGGGCACAGGCCGATTCTGCTCGCTAGGCCTTGGGAGGCGTCGGGCCCAGCGTCGTTTGCCAGCGGTGCGCATCCCGCATGGCCTCGAGAATCGTGAACTCGGTCCGCCATCCCAACAAACGACTCGCCTTCTCCACGCTGGCGTAGACCTCCATCACATCGCCAGGACGACGCACGCCCATCTGATAATTTAGCTTGCTGCCCGACGCTTGCTCAAAAGCAGCGATCGCCTCCAGCACGGTAACGCCGTTGCCGGTCCCAAGGTTGAAGATCTCGTTGAACGCCGGGCGCGTGTCTTTTTCGAGCCAGTGCATCGCCGCAACGTGCGCGCGCGCAAGATCCACCACGTGAATGTAGTCCCGAATGCAGGTGCCATCGCGGGTGCTGTAGTCGTTGCCAAACACAGTCAATTCGCCGCGCCAGCCGGCAGCAGACTGCGTGATGAAGGGAACCAGGTTTTCCGGCTTTCCAATCGGAAGCTCACCAATGAGGGCGCTTGGATGGGCCCCCACCGGATTGAAATAACGCAGACTGACTGCTTGCAACGGAATATTGGCCGTCACCGCATCGTTGATCACCGCTTCACAGAACTGCTTGGTGCGCCCGTAGGGTGATTCGGCGGGCTTCATCGGACTTTCCTCGGTCACCGGAAGCGTGTCGGGCTGCCCGTAAACCGTACAGGAAGACGAGAACACGAAACGTCGTACGTTTTCATTCCGCATCACCTGTAACAAAGTCACAAGCGAACCGAGGTTGTTGGCGTAGTACTCGAGAGGCTGGTTGACCGAGGCGCCAACCGACTTGTACGCCGCAAAGTGAATGGCGCCCTCGATGGGTCCTTCTTTCCGAAAGACATCCCGCATCGCAACCGCATCGCAACAGTCGATCTCGTAAATCGGAATGGGTGTGCCAAGAATCTTGGCCAGTGCATCCATGACCCGACGGTCGGACCCGGAAAAATTGTCGACGACAACCGGCAGGTAGCCCGCCGAAAAGAGCTCGACACAGGTGTGAGAGCCGATAAACCCTGCGCCACCGGTAACCAGAATCTTCTTCATCAGGATGGAGAAGACCCTACCATACCGCTTTGCGTCGCCTCGAAAAATACGCAACGCTTGCGACGTTGCGTATCCCTCGAAAAATGCAGCGACCAACTACTCGGGTATTGGATAAGTGCAACCCGTGGCGTTACAGCCTGGCTGGCCATCGCACACTTCGTTAAATCCAGGTTGGATACGACCGTCGCCGCAGTACGGAGCAACCGTACATTGCGTCGTACACTTGTTCGGACCATAAGGATTGGCCGCGTTGCTGGCTCCGAGGTCGCAACCCTCGACTCCATTCTTCTTGCCGTCGCCACAGTAGTCGGCGCGCTGGCACATTGAGTTGCAGGTGCCGTAGCTGCCGTCGTTCTCGCCGTTGTCACATTGTTCACCGGGATCAACGAAACCGTTGCCGCACTTGTTTCGGCAACGCACGTCACAGCTGCTGTTTGCGGTTCCGTTCACGGCGGTGCCGTCGTCGCATTGCTCGCCAGGATCCTTCGTGCCATCGCCGCACTTCGGCAGCTCGACCCAGCCCTTGCAGTCCACTGTGCATGAGCCAGCGAGACCGCTATTAACGCCATCGTCACACGCTTCGCCACCGCCCAAGTCGACGGCACGATCGCCGCAGAAGGGGGCCGGTCGGCATTGCGGCGTGCACTTGCCTATGCCGTAACCACTGGCGTTGTTTGCACCAAGGTCGCACTTCTCACCTGCGGTATCCTGAACCGCTCCATCGCCGCAGCGTGGGCCAAGAACGCACATATTCGCGCAGGTGCCGTAAGAACCGTCGTTCTTGCCGTCGTCACACTGTTCGGGATCGCTCTTGATGCCGTCACCGCAGCGAGGGCCGAAGGTGCAGTTGGCGTTGCACTTGCCGTAGCCGCCCATGTTTTGAGCAGCGCCGTTGTCGCATTGCTCGCCGCCGTCGACCATGCCGTTGCCGCATTTGAGTGTGCACACAGCCGTGCAAAGACTTTGTGAGTTGCCATTGGCGTTGCCGTCGTCGCACTGTTCACCATCGGAGGTTACCTTGTCGCCACATCGTGGTCCGAGCTGGCAGGTTGCCGTGCAGTAGCCGTAGCCCTTGCCGTTGTCAGCGCCCTGGTCACACGCTTCGCCGCGTCCACCATTGACCACGTCGTCGCCACAACGCGATGCCCACTTGCAGCCCGGGCCGCAACGTTGGGCGCCCGTGCTGTAGGTCGCGAGATTCGAGCCGTCGTCGCACTCTTCGCCCTGACCTGCCTGAACCATGTTGTCCCCGCAGCGGGCTGGCAAGGTGCAGTTTGAATTGCAAGTACCATAGGCACCCGTGTTTCCAGCGGTCCCGAGATCACAGACCTCATCCGCCGTGACGATGGCGTCGCCACAAACCGAGTTACAGTTGCTGCGTTTGGCCGCAAATCCCGACAAGGTTAGTTTGAAGTTCGAGTCACCCGGGCTGCGTTCGGCGTGGAAGATCGCGATCTCGTAGACCGAGCCGACTTGCAAGCCAAGGTTCACCGTCCTCGGAGCGGTGCAGGGTGGCGGATTATCCGATGGCGCGATGTTCACGAAATCACAGGTTGCTCCCGTGCCGTTGGTTGCGTGCAGCACGACGCTGCCGGAACGCGCAGGATGCAACCCACCCAGATCAACCGCGAGCTGCTTGTTGATGAACACCCAGAGATCATCGTCTCCGGTGAAGTCCAGCGTTTCACCGCCGCGATACTCGAACCAATAACGGATCTCCGAGGTGAACAGGAAATTGTTGTCGCCACCGTTGGGCGTATCGCCCCAGCCACGACCGTTGATCGGGAAGAACTGATTGCTGTCGTAGCGATAGGTTCCAGCGCCAATTTGACCAAGTGTCAAGGTGTCAACCACGGGCCTTGCGTAGCCATTGTTGTCGTCGCGATACCAGTACGAGTAGAAATCCTGGGTGATACCCGGATCGTTGTTCACCGTGTGATCCTGTTGAGCCGCTGAATGGACGGGCTTGCCGTTCGCGCCCAACTGACTCTGCGCAATATCCGGATCACCCACGCCGCCGAAGGACCAGAAGTCCGGGTGCCCACCCTGAACGGAGTGCGTCAGGAAGTCGCGGTAGACGATGGGCAGGATCAACGGATTCGGCTCGATCGCAATCGTCTGACACTGAAAGCCCATTTCGACCTTGCACAGGCTTGAGCATCCGTCACCCGAAACGATATTGCCATCGTCGCACTCCTGCCCGTTCTGCACGTCGATCGGCAACAACAGACCGTCACCACAGGCCGTCGTGCAGGATCCGCCTTGCGACGGACAAACGGGTTCGCGTCGGCAGAAGGGCGAGCAACCGTCACCCGAATCGTTGTTCATGTCGTCGCACTGCTCGTTGCCCTCGGCAAAACCGTTGCCACAGTTTGAACGAACACACCTGCCGCCCGCCAGGGGACACACCCAGGCGTTGCGTTCCGTGGGGCCCGGCGTCTCGACCTGACACTCATTGTCACACCCATCTCCCGTGGCCGTGCCACCATCGTCGCAGCGCTCCGTACCGGCAACCAGCAAGTCACCACAACGTTCGGCCCGGCAAGCAGCGCCGGCCGAGCAAACCCAGCCTGTTTCAGCCTGACACGCATTGCTACAACCATCGCCTGAGTCGCCATCGCGATCGTCACACGTTTCGTTGCCACTGATGATGCCATCGCCGCAACGCACGGTGGATACACAATCCATACCGGGCTGCGGACAGGCAAAGTCGGCCTCGCGAACACAGGTCGCGCTGCAGCCGTCGCTACCGATTTCATCGCCGTCGTCACATTCTTCGCCGCGAACAAGTGACAGTTTTCCGTCACCGCACCATTCGACCAACATGCAGGATTGCCCTGCAGCCGGACAGGTATAGCCGGGCGTCACGCGACACATGTCGGTGCAACCGTCGGTCGTATCCGTATTTCCGTCGTCGCAGAATTCACCGATTGACACACGGCCGTCGCCACAGCTGTCCATCGGAACGGGAATACACATGCCACCAACGCCGGCGGCCGTCGGGCACGTGAACCCGGGTTCAGTCGACTTGCAATCCGCAGCACAACCATCGCTGCCCATCTTGCCACCGTCGTCGCAGGCCTCGTCGCCGATGACTTTCAAGTCGCCACACACGATCGTGGTTTGGCAGAGTACCCCGGGCGTCGGACAAACGAAGAACGGCTCTTTTTGGCAACGGCCCGTACAACCATCGCCGGGCTCGGTGTTCATGTCGTCGCATTGCTCGTTGTCAGCCAGATTGCCGTTGCCGCAATACTCGTCACGGACGCAAAGCTCGCCCGGATCCGGGCAGTTGAAGCCCATCTCCAGTTGGCAGGTGGCGCTGCAACCATCGTTCGGAAGGTCGCCACCGTCGTCACACGTTTCGCCCATGTTCACGATTTTATCGCCACAACGAACCGTGATCACCTTGGTGCAGAGCTCGCCCGGCGTCGAGCATCCGTAGCCGGATTCGACCTGGCAGTCCAGGGTGCAACCGTCACCCGACTTGAGGTTCTTGTCGTCACAGCCTTCTTTGCCACCGACCTTGCCGTCGCCGCAAACAATGGTGGTCAAGCATGCTTCGCCCGGAACGATGCAACGAAAGTTGGGTTCAACACGACAAAGACCGGAGCAACCGTCACCCGGCTGGGCGTTGAAATCGTCACATACCTCTCCCTGCTCCACCAATCCGTTGCCGCAAACCGAGGCAGCGGCGTCCATCTCGGGGCATGCAGGGCCGGGGCACAACATTGCATCGGGCATTGGCGTCACCGCTGCGTCGCGGTCCCCTCCCGGAAACGTGAAGCCCGACGTGCCGCCCGTTCCACTCTGGGTGGTGCCCCCCTCGCCGTTGCCACCGGCGTTTCCGCCCTTCCCCCCTCCTCCCGAGTTTCCGGAAGAGCCACATCCGGCTGCAAAAAGGAGGAAAATGAAGGCGACAAAAACTCGATTGGGTCTATCCATATTAGATCTCTGAATCTACAGCATTGACGATCGACAAGTCGTGTAAAATGGTACAGTTCAATTTTCAGGATCGTAACTATATGTTATTATTCGATAAATCACGTATGCTGCGTTATCCGAGGGTTAAACCACAGTCGCTGCAACAGCCGTCGGCAAGCGGTCCCACGTGACCACAGGCCGGGCAAGGGGGCTCGGCATCGGATGATGGCGCCGCTTCGGAATCGGGTGTTTCCCCCCTCATCGCGGCCTCAAAAAACGCGATAGCCTGTTCGTCGGACTGTCCCTCGGCACGCAACATGTCAAGCCATGCGTCTCGCAGCAGCTGTCCAAGCCGGGGCAGGTCGTCCGGACGCGCGAGCAACAAAACCTTCGGACTGCAGCCCGTCGTACAATGATCGTCGCGACCCAGTGCAACGGGAAAGCCGGCGGCAAGACATCGATCACGAAGCTGCTTGGCATCCGCCATGGCGAGTTGCATACACGGGACCACGTCCGCATCGGCAAGCAGACGATCGGCCTCTGCGGTGGAGAGCGACGCCTCGTTGGATTCCGGAAACATGCGCAAAGTATAACCTGTGTTTCGCATCACGGGGCAGCGCAAAGCGGAACGTTTCGGAACGTTCGGAAACCATGTATCGAGTGATACGATGCCCGCCATGTCGATCGCGAAAGTTCTCACCCCGATTCTTCTTTTGACGCTGATTCCGTTTTCCGGTTGTGCGTCCCGCCCGACGTCCGCACCGGTCAATGCCAGTGCAACGCCCGGGATCACCTCATTCAAGGCCCCGTACGCCACAACCGGTTCCATCGAGGTGCTCGACGACGGCATGAACAGCCTCATTGACGCCAATGCCAAGATCGAAGTGCTTGCCGAGGGATTTGGCTGGGGCGAAGGACCCACGTGGATTGCGGATGGCAGGTACTTGGTTTTCTCCGACGTCCCGGGCAACACCATCTACAAGTGGAAAGACGGCGAAGGCATTTCGGTGTTCATGCGTCCATCGGGAGGACTGCCCCTGAAGGACGGCAAGCCCGACGGCGATGGATCGAACGGTCTTTTCTACGACAGCGAAGGCCACCTGCTCATCGCACAACATGGTGCGCGCCGGATCGTACGGCTCGATAACCTGGCAGCCCCGAATGGTGGGGTCACCGTGCTGGCGGATCAGTTCGGTGGCAAACGCTTTCATTCACCCAACGATTTGGTTCCCGCGGGGACGGGTGTCTTTTTCACGGACCCACCTTATGGGTTGAAAGATGACAGCCAGCGCGAGCTGCCAAGCAATGGCGTGTACTACGTTTCGGCCAACGGGGATGTCCGCCTTGTCGATGGCGATCTTGAACGCCCGAACGGCATCGCGCTTTCGCCGGATGGTGCGACCCTCTATGTCGCGAACTCCGACTCGGGCAATCCGATCTGGAAAGCCTACACACTGGATGGCGAACAAAACGCATCCGACCCTCGCACTTTCTTCGACGCTCAGCACCTGAGGAAAACCGGTCGAAGCGGCGGCAATGATGGCATGCGGGTTGATGAGGGCGGCAACATCGTTGCCACGGGCCCGGGTGGCGTCTTATTTTTTTCGCCCGATGGACGTCACCTCGGCAGCTTGCTCATCGATCGTTCGGTCGCGAACTGCGCCTTCGGCGACGACGGAAAAACACTGTATCTGACGGCCAAGGACAAGCTCTTGCGGGTCAAGCTCAAGACACGCGGCCTCGGTAGATTCTAGGCTCTGGTCAAGCCGGGGCGCCGATGTTATCAAGAACGCCCGTGACCGAATCCCAGACAGCCAAGCCCCCGGCCCAAAAACCGTTGCACTGGCCGGAGATGGCCCGTTTCGCCGCGGGCGATATGGGCTATTGCCTGTACTGGAAGACGTTTGAGATGTTCCTCTTGATCTTCTACACGGACGTCTTCGGGATTCCGGCGTTGACGGCCGGGACGATGTTGGTGGTCACCCGCGTGCTTGACGCCGCCATCGATCCCTTCCTCGGCATCGTGGCTGACCGAACCGACACACGTTTCGGCAAGTTCCGACCCTACGTCCTCGCCTCTGCGATTCCGCTGGCGGTCCTCGGCGTACTGACCTTCACCACCCCCGATCTCAGCCCGAGCGGCAAGGTGCTGTGGGCCTACGCCACGTACATGGCGACGATGTTGGCCTACACGCTCGGTAACA
Source organism: Deltaproteobacteria bacterium (assembly GCA_034439895.1). Lineage (GTDB taxonomy): Bacteria > Myxococcota_A > Polyangia > Fen-1088 > Fen-1088 > JAWXBF01. The sequence goes on along the minus strand of JAWXBF010000220.1, from coordinate 2,851 downwards.
TTCCCTACGGCGCCATGCTGGGTGTCATCACCCACGACGTGCGCAAGCGCAGCACGCTCTCGGCAATGAAGCTGGTCGGTGCAAATGTTGGTGGGATCGTGGTGGCGTTGTGTACGCTCGACCTCGTCGCGTATTTCGGCGCCGGAGACAAGGCCAAGGGTTGGCAATGGACCATGGTCGCCTATGGCGTGGTCTTGATTGCGTTGCTCGTCACCACCTTTGCAGGCGTGACCGAACGGGTCCGTCCCTCGCCGACGCAGAAAACGTCAGCAAAACAGGACGTGGCCGACCTGTTCCGCAACGGACCGTGGATGTTGCTTTTCGTCATTGGCTTTATCGTTATGTTGACGATCGCGATTCGAGGCGGGACCACCGCTTATCTCTTCAAGTACTACATGCACCGCGAGGATCTCACGCAGTGGGCACTTGCGTTGACCACGATACCGTTGACAATCGGCGCCGCACTGACGCCCGTTTTCCTGCGTTTTTTCACCAAGAAGCAACTCTTCACGATCTGCATGGTGGTGGTTGGCGTGTTGTGTATCACGGTCTACTTCATTCCCCCTGAAAACGTGGCCGCCATGTTGATCATCTCCGTGGCGATTTCGTTTGCGCTCGGTCCAAAATCACCACTCACCTGGGCGATGTATGCCGATTCGGCGGATTTTTCGGAATGGAAGAACGGTCGGCGCGCCACGGCGCTGATCTTCAGCGCGGCTACCTTCGGCGTGAAGTTTGGCGGCGCGGTTGCACAATGGGTCGTGGGGTTGCTCCTGACATTGACCGGGTACGTGCCCAATCAACTCCAGTCAGCGGAAGCACTCAACGGCATCCTGTTGCTGACCAGCATCATCCCCGGTGTCTGCGCGCTTTTGTCAGCGATCGTGATTCAGGTGTATCGCCTGGATGCCGGCAAGCTGGATATCATCCAGAAGGATCTGCAAGATCGCCGGATCGCCCGCGGCGAAGCCTAGTAGTCCTACGCCTGCAGATTCAGATCGTCCTGCAGGTGTGTGAAACGCCGATCCCAACGTCGCAAGAATTGTGCTTCGGTTGCCGCAAAAAGTGGCCCGATCTCAACCCGGGCCGTTTCGGACAATTCAACCGCAACACTCGCGGCCTTCAACCAGCGCACGTATTGGCGGTGTGCAAGCGCAACGGCGGTCGCGGCACTGTCGTCGCCGCTTGCGTTCTTCACCGGCGCGAACTCATCGTCGCGGCTGATCTCAAGGCCCACGCTGACGGAGGCCTCCGGGATCAGGTCAAAAATAAACCGCTCGCTCTTCCAGCCCTGGGTCTCGACGACGCCCGAGGCCGTCCAAGCCTTGAGTGGTTTGGAACTGCGGTGCAAGGGCAACTTGTAACCGCGATCGGCGAGCCGTCCGAGGAACGCCACACTCCAGCAATGCATCGCGGGCGAGCCCCATCGGTAGATGAGTTGTCCGGACGCGTTGCGCATGCGAGCCTGTTCGGGGGTTACCTCGGTATATTCCACGATGCGATCGGCGCCGCCCACGCGAACAAGGTGTCCCAGTTTTTCGTCGGGATGGGCTTTTTCCAGCACCTTCGTGACGACGTCGGCCTTTTCTATCGTCGCCAAACCAACAAGCTCGACGTCGTCAACCGGCGCGAGAATGTTGTCCACTTGAATGTAGATGATCTGTGTTACGCCCTCGCGGCGCAGCCGCTCCAAATTGCCCGAGGCAACGAGCGCCGTGAAGCAACCGCCGTGACCATCCGGGTTTTCCAGAAGCGCGCCAGGACTTGCAAGCAAAGCGCGACCCTCGCGATCCAGACTGGGCACCGTGCTTTGACTGAAGAAGCGAACTTGTTCGGATTGCAGACCAAAGTTTTCGTGTTGTGAAAAAAAATCCCGGGTGTCGGCATCGGTCATCGGCGAGGTCATCACCAGAAACGGAACGCTTCGATTGCAACGCCGTGAAAGCGACAACACCTTCTCCGCTTGCAGCTGGTAGATCGTCTTCCGTGAGTGCGGTGCGATGGGAAAACATCCCTTCGGCGCCGTCAATCCAAGTCGCGTGCCCTGCCCACCTGCGACCATCAAGACCGCAACTTGACCCTCTTGCAGACAAGACTCGCCCGCCTCTCGAAGCGGCGCGGCGCGGGTTGATCGTGCTGCGAAATCGTACACGCAGCTCGGACCAATCTCGGCGAGGTCCGGTGGTTCCGCCGCATGCTCAAGCTCTTCCCAGTCGATCTGCGAGAGGCGCGTCGCGAAGGCTGCTTTCTCCGACCCTGATAGGGTTTCGAGATGGACCAGCAAATGGTCTTGTCCGTGTTGCTTCAGGGTGGCGGAAAGTTTAGCGGAGATGGTCATGGTCAGCAGCGAATGAATACCACCTCAAGGTTCGGTGTGCCTCATGCGCTCGAACACGTTGCGGGTGATTTTTGCGATCCGTGGGTCGGGGCCGAAGCGTTTTTCGTACGCATCCGGACGCGAATATCCCGGTGGCTCGGAAAGTCCGTCCGACCACCAACAGGTTGCCGCATTGAAAACGATGTTGCCACGCGGGCCGGGGTATACGGTCGCCGCGTATTCGCCCGGGCCAGCGGAACTCTGCGTTGGTCCGCCAGCCACCACCTCAAGGCCTGGAATTTCGGTGGCCGGATCCCCGTGGAACTCCCAGCCTACAAGACCCGGGACGCCCTCCCCTTCTTTCATCCCCGTGCCCTCAAACAACCAGTGGTCGGGCTTTCGACAGATCCAATCGGCTCCGCCCATGATGGGCCCTGTGCTACGACCACCCAGCAGCAAGGATTCGTCAGGCGCGGTGCGCGGCAAGGTCGACATCTTGATGAAGGTCTCGTCCCCCTTTTCGTCGCGTGGACC
>JAWXBF010000219.1:0-16812 GCA_034439895.1 Deltaproteobacteria bacterium | reverse complement strand
GACTTCGCACGCTCGGGGAGGTTGTCGGCATCGAATTGTTTGCGGCAGACGGCACCGAGCTCATGCGTCGTTTGATACCGGCCGGAGGGGATTGTCTGGGGCGCGCGCGGGTTGCGGCCGTGATGGTCGGGGCGCGACTGCGACAACTTCGCCCGGAGGTTTTCAGGGTGGACGTGGTTGCACCGGTCGAGCCCATTCCCGATCGCCCGCCGCCGCGACCGCTGCCGACCTTCGAGCACGATCTGGATTTGGGGCTTGGGTTGGCGGCTTCGCTGGCGAGTTCAGAAGCGAATCTTGGCGGCACCGCTCAACTCCATTATTTCGCGCCGGCAGGCGGTCTAGGACTCCACCTTGGACTGCACGTGGACGGAAGCCGCGATGTGGGTTTCACCGGACAAGCGGATACCAATCGCATCGCCCGCTTTCGACGGGTTCCCATCTCCATTGGACCGGCCTGGCGCTTTAATCGAGGGCGCTGGAACCTGGATTTTCGTTTGGCCCCGGTCGCGCTCTGGACCGCTGTTGAGGGCCGGAAGTTCGTGAGCAACCAGGAAAACACCAGCTGGGCCGTGGCCGGAATCTTCGGTGCGCGTGCCTCTTCGCGGACCGGCGTCATTGTGACCTGGATCGATTTTGGGGCATTTGTGTGGCCCCGGCAAACGGCGGTGGCTACCGGAACTCTGAAAGAATCCATAGACTTACCGAGGGCTGGTGCCATGCTTTCGGTGGGTGCGGGTTTGTGCACACGCTGCCGTCCTGTCGCGGATTGACCCGGCAATGTTTCGTAAGGATTGGGGCACACTCAGACATTCAGGGAGGCGATCCACAAAGCAGCCCGGAACTTGTTACACCTCATGCAAAGCAACGATGGCCCCGACGACCATGGCCGCGACCCTCGGGTCGACGGAGCGGGAGCGACTGGCAATCGTACTGCGCCGCTGGATCTCGCCACGGTGTACCGGTTGCACGCACAAGACGTCGCGCGCTGGGCCACAGGCTTGCTGGGTCCGCCGTGGGATGCCGACGATGTTGTTCAAGAAGTCTTCATCGTGGTGCAACGCCAGTTGCCATCCTGGAAACCCAACGCGAAGATCACAACCTGGTTGTTTGAGATCACGCGTCGGGTGGCACTCGCAAAACGGCGACGGCAGCGTTTTTGGGGTTTGCGCAACCGATCGATGCACGAGGATGAAGAGTTCAGCCACAAGGGGCCCGGTCCAATCGAGTTGCTGGAGAAGCGCGAAGCATCGCAAACCGTGTACCGATTGCTCGACAAACTGCCGGAGAAATATCGCGTGACGTTGCTTCTGTACGAAATCGAGGAACGTTCGGGACCCGAAGTCGCAGAACTCACGGGTGCTACCCTTGAGAATGTATGGGTCCGTCTGCACCGCGGCCGAGCGCTTTTCAAGAAACAGTTCGAGAAGAGCATGGGCAGCAGGGGCGGGGAAAAATGAAACGCGAAACCGGCTGGGAGCGCTGGAAAGATGCTACCCCTTCTGACCGTGATACGGATTCACAGATCGGAGCGCTGTTGCGCACGGCGGGCCGGCCACCGACGTTCAGCGATGCGCGTCTGTCGAGAATCGAACGCGCCCTGGTGAGCCCTCTGCGACGCGGACGCCCCGGATTGATGGTGCGCTGGGCAGTCGCTGCGGGAATCTTGCTGTTTGCGGGGGGCGTTTTTGCGGGCGTCGCCGGTCCGCGAAAAGTATTGCGGTTGATGGTGACGTGGTTCGGCGACCTGGATGAGCCCGCGAAGGTGGCGTCATCTCCGGTCGTTCTGTCTCGACCGAAACGGTCCATCGCTGTTCGTGTTCCGATTGCCTTGCGGGAACAACCTGCTCCTGACCCGGTTGCGGTTGCGGTTGCGGCCGTGGCTCCGGCGAAGTCCTACGCGCCTCCGGCGGTTCGCCCCCGCCGTCGGCCCCCGGTATCTTCACCCCGCATCGCAATGGTGCCGCTTCTTGACGCCACCCTGCCGGTCACTCAACCGGCGGTGGGTGGCAGTAACGCTGGCAGCGGATTGGTGGAAGAAGCCGCACTCTTGCAACGTGCGATGATTCGACTTAACAAGGACGGCGATGCGCGGGGTGCACTTGCGCTGCTCGACGAGTACGGTCAGCGTTTTCCGCTTGGCTCGCTTTCCTCCGAGGCCGCGATGGCCCGGGTGGATGCATTTTTGGTGCTCGGTCGCGTGGATGAAGCGATCGCCCTTGGTCGCAATGCACCGGATCTGCCGCTTGAGCGGCGCCGCGAACTTTACGTGCTCGAGGCCGAGCGCCTTGCCGCCCGGGATTGTGCCAAAGCGGCCGAGCGTTTTGATGCGCTCCTCGGCGGCTCGCTTTCCGCGTCGTTGCGCGAACGGGCGCTTTTCGGGCGGGCGATGTGCAAGCGTCAAATGGGACGAGACGCGGCGGCGCGGGCCGATCTTTGGCAGTACATGGATGAGTTTCCGAAGGGCCGTTTCGTGATGCAGGTTCAAAAGGCGCTCGGTGAACCCTGATGTGACGAGACGGTTGTAGGTCGAGCCCGAACGCGCCATAACAGCCCCCGTGACCGAGGTATTACCGCAGAACGCAGAACGCGCCGCGACTTTCCTGGTGGATCGGACGCGCCTTCGGCATGGTCGGCTCTGGAACCAGGGTGCCCGCGCACACCGTTTGTCGCCCGGAATTTCTGGTGAGTCGCTTGAGCTGATCGCGTGCCGACGTCTTCGTGGCGTTTCAGAGCCAGTCGTATCGGCCCTGATGGGGTGGTCGCGCGGCGAGCGCCCGGCCTTGCTGCTTTCTTCGGTTCCAACCAGCCTTGATGTGCTGCGATTGCAGTCCGTGGGACGCAGATGCGTTTCGTTGCTCGAAGACGCCGAGGCGCTAGCCCACGGTGACCCTCGGCATCCCGACGGTCTGACGTTTGTACTTCACGATCTCTGCCACCTTGAAAAGTTTGTCGACCCAGCTCACCGGGCGGGTCAGATTGGCTTCTTTGATTCGGTGTTGCGCGCGACCCAAATGGCGGAATGGTCAGCCCTGGAAGCGCCCTTCGACGGTGAATGGGAAGCCGATCGTGACTACGTCTTTTCCGACATGAATGGGTCGGCAATTTTTTTGTTCGCGGCACTCAAGATGAAGGTTCGGATGGCCGTGCGGCGTCAGGTTGCTCGAATGAGAGGCTCCGATCCCCGCGTGGGTGGAGCGCTTGATCCGATCGAGCAGGCGGCATTCGATGAAGCGGAGCACAGACTGCTGGCGTTGCTGTGTTTGGATGGTCCCCTGCTTGAGGCCGGCGTGAAAGTGTCGGCCCGTCGAGATCATCCGGAGGGTGCCGCTCGGTTGTTGCAAGTCTTCGAGGACCGTGGCCACGCGATTTTACAATCAGAGACCAATCGATTCGCGGTGCCGTAGGCATTCTTTACTGCCGGCCTCCACGCGGTGGCACGGCCTTGGCCGGACCTCGTAGATCGAGCAGGTCACGCTTTGGCCCAGTTTGCCGCGCAAGGCGACACAGCGACCCGACGGATCAAGTCGCATGTGCGCGGAGCCATCGTCCGCCACCACCACCAAATGTGCTGTGCGGCGACCCTTGCGAACCGGCTCGTCCTTTGCAACCTCGACCCAGTCGAAATACCCCTCGCTCTTGTTGTCGGCGGGGTTGCAACAGCAAGCGCCGCACTCGCGACATTCAGGGATCGGGGGTACAGTGGGCGGCATGTTGAGCAAGCACATTCTGGCAGGTTTTTCGTTCTATGCGGCCATGGCCGTGAGCGGTCAGGCACAGGCAGCGTCGCCGCCGTTTTCCGGCATGGCAGGCGTGACCTATCGGGCGTTGGATCTGAATGAAATGCGCGGATTCTACGGAAAGGGCGCCGGTTTCCGTGAGGTTCCGGCCAGTGAAAAGGGTGCGGTTCGTTTTGGCGTGGGCCAGGATCAATTCGTCGAGTTTCTCCCGGGTGGCATCAAGGGATTTGTGGTGCGCTTTCAAAGCATCACGCTTGCAACCCCCAGCCTGAAAGCACTCGAGCGTGATCTGAAGCTTCGGGGTGTCGTCATGGAAAAAGGCAAGGGCAAGGCGCTGTCCTTCCGCGATCCCTTTGGCCATCTCATCCACGTCGTCGAATCCAAACCTGGCAAGCAGCCTGCCAAACCAGCGCCCGGATTCGCGCAGCATTTGCAACACGTTGGCTTCGTCGTACACCACGACCTCGAAGCAGAGGCGCAAAAGTACTACGGCGAGACCATGGGATTCGAGGAAGTCTTTCGCATGAAAGACAAGGGCGGCCGTCCGACCCTCATCAAGTACAAGATCTCACCGAATAGCACCGACATCATCGAATTGCTCTTCACCTGGGGTCCGATCTTTGACCCATGGGGAGCGGGCTCGATGTTCCACTTGAACTTTGAGGTTCAGGACATTGGGGACGCATACTGCAAGTTGTTCAAAACCGGCCTGGTCGATGAAGATCGACATGTCCCGCAGGTCAATGCCGAGCGACTCTGGGCGATCGACCTTTTCGATCCCGAGCATACCCGCATGGAGATCCAGGTCATGAAGCACGCGACCGAGGAAATCGGTGCGAGCAAGTCGCTGTCCTGCGCAGGGCAGGCCGAAGAGGTCAAGCTTTTCAACGGCAAGAACCTTGATGGATGGACCGGTGAACAAGGTTTCTGGCGGGTGCAGGACGGTATGATCGTCGGCGAGTCGAAGATGTACATGCACTACAACACCTTCCTCTGGCACGATGCCGAGATCACGCGCGACTTCCACCTATCCGTGTGGATCAAGCAGACGCCTTCTCGCAATCGCAACAGTGGTGTCCAGTTCCGAAGCCATCACATTGACGGCGGCAACCACGCCATCGGTTATCAGGCCGACGTCGGTACCAATCTTTGGGGACGCCTCTACCACGAGGAAGGTCGTCAACACCTGTTCCAAACCGACGTGGGCGAAAACGCCGTCGACTGGGAGGGCTGGAATCACTACGAGATTTTGGCCGTGGGTCACCGAATCTGGACGGCGGTCAACGGCACCATTTCGGTGGCAGTCGAGGATCCGAAGGGCGAACTGGTCGGCAAGCTCGCGTTGCAGATTCACTTCGATCCACAACAAGTGACACGCTTCAAGGATCTGAAGTTTGTCCGCAACCCGCCAATCGCCCTGGCGGGCAAGACCGAAGCTGAATTGTTAAAGATGCTGGCTCCCGTCAAAGAAGCAAAGGGCCGCTAGACATAGCTGCTACGGAACATCTTTCCCGGCGGAAGCTTTCAACAGAATAAACCAGTCCTGAAGATCGAGTTTGATCTTCATCGCTTCGGTTGCGACACGCACGCGGTCGATCTTGTTCGTGCCGAGCACCACCTGCATGCGGATTGGATGTGCCAACAGCCACGCGTAGGCCAGGACTTCCGCGTTGGTTTCGTATTTGGGCGCAAGTGCGTCAAGCGCAGCACGCACACGGGTGGGCCGTTCTTCGTTGGAAGTAAAGAGTTTGCCTCCGGCCGTAGGCGACCAGGCCATGGGCGTCGCCCGATGCTTCATGAGGTGCTCGACGGCACCATCAAACAAAGGCGTGGTTTGCAGCAAGCTGAGCTCGATTTGATTCGTAACGAGTGGAAAATCGAGGCGGCTTTGCAACAGGTCGAACTGACCCTGTGAGAAGTTCGAAACGCCGGCGTGCCGGATTTTTCCCGCCGTGCGAAGGCCGGTAAGGGCAGCCGCCGTCTCGTCCGGATCCATCATGGGACTGGGTCGATGCATGAGCAACACATCAAGGTAGTCGGTATCGAGGTGCTTGAGAGACTGCTCGGCCGACGCCACGATGGTGCGTTCGCTCAGATCGTAGTGCGCGATGCGGTTTTGCGGCCGCTGCGGCGACGTGGTCGAGATGCCGCACTTCGTGATGATCTCGATTCGATTGCGCAATCCCTTGTGGATCGACAAACCCTCACCGAACACCGCTTCACACAGGTAACTTCCGTAGACCTCGGCGAGGTCAAACGTGGTGATGCCGAGGTCGAGGCACGCCGCAATCTTGGTCGCGACGCGCGCGGGTTCATGGCCGTCGGGATCTTGCATCAGACGCCAGGTGCCGTATGCAAAGCGCGAGACTTCGGGGCCATTCTGCGACAGTCGGATTCGGTCCGTCATGCTGATCCAGCAGGCGCTGTAAGCTCAGCGCATCACGGTGAGCTCGATGTCGTCGTAGGCGCACTCGGGCTCATCGAAATTTTGAAGGATCACGGATAGGTTCGTGGCGCCCTTGGGTACGGTGAACATGATTTCCGTTCGAACGAAATTTGCCGACGAAAGAAGAGCAAATTCGTTCGGGTTCGAATTGTCGGATCGCTTGTATTGATAGCCGATCCTGCATTTCGACGCATTGGTCGTGCCCTTGCCCCAGGCGCTTAGTCGGTACGTGGCATTGTCGTAAAATGCGGCGACCCTTTGGCGCCAATAACCATCGCCACCCGTAATGTACATTGCGTTGCTGCCTGATTTCCCCGGCCCCTTCGCAGTCGCTGCACCCAGGACCATTTCCCACCCCGTGGTCCCATCCTCGAATCCAGGATTTACAATGATGTTTCCTGCGGGAAGATCCGTGTTTACCGGTCGCAAATCGGGCATCGTGTCCATCGGCGGATCGACGCGCATGTCGACCATCATGTCATTGGTATCGAAGCGCGGCGTCGGCTGTATTGTGTCGGCGCCCGCGTCGGGACCTGCGGGGCAAGGCAAGGTTTGCTGCTTGTTTGCCGCTCCCGGACAGTTGTCCGCGAGATCCGGAACATTGTCCATGTCGCCGTCGTCGAGCGCACCCGCTACAAGCTTGATGTTGAGCTGTTTTCGCACTGGTCCGAGGGGGACCATCAGGTCGCGCTCTGCCGCCTCCGCGAGCATCTCACCTTTGTCGTTGAAGCTGCGAATCAGAATGCGACGGGTTCCCATCACACCCAGATCGGTGTCGATCACAATAGTCGCCAGCGCGGCGCCCTCGGGCTCGAGTTTTCCTTTTTCAGGTACGCGCTGGTTCTCGAACAAGATGCCCACGTTTGAGAACCAAGTCACCGTCATGTGGCTTGGTGCCGGTGCGCTTGGACTGTGGTTCACGACCGATACCAAAAATCCGCTGCGGCCCGAGTCTTCATCGGCGCAAGCTACGAGGAGGACGGCCATCGTGAGCGGAAGTAGGGATTCGAATCGGGTCTTCATTGCGTTCGTCAAAATATGGGCTCCCATCATTGCCGTATATCCGACGTTCGTCTATGTAGGAATGGGTCCTACACGGGAGGTTTTCGGTGGTTCACTACAACGCATCAAGCGCCGAGCTGTACTCGGAAGCCAGATCGCGCGCATCTTCGACGCCGACCGAGATCCGAACCAGACCGGGCGTGACACCCGTGTTTTGCTGTTCGTCGGCGCTGAGCTCGGAATGCGTGGTGGTCGCCGGATGGCAGGCGAGGGATTCAATTCCCCCAAGACTGACCGCGTTTTTCGTAATTTTCAGCCGTCGCAGAAAATCGAAGGCCGCTGACTTGGTACCGAGATCGATGGCAATGACGGAGCCGGGCCCGCTGCACTGACGGTTGTAAATGGAGACTTGCGCGGGGTCCGAAAAGCGGGTTGGAAAGTGCATTTGTGCGATTTTGGGATGATTGGCGAGTGCCCCGACCACGCGCTCGGCGTTCTTGCTCTGCCGACTCATGCGAAGATCCACGGAGGGCAAGCGCGAATCCAGGATCCAGCATTCGTCGGGCTGCAAGATGTTGCCCAGCACCGCGCGAAGACCACGCAGACCGTCGATGACCGGCTGCTCGTTTGCGAGAATCACCCCTGCCAAAATGTCGCTGTGCCCACCCAGAAATTTCGTGGCCGAGTAGACGGTGATGTCGGCACCCAGTTCCAGAGGGTGCTGAAAGACAGGCCCCATAAACGTGTTGTCCACCGCCACAAGGGGCCGTTCAGCGCCTCTGCGTCGGGTGGCGAGGACCGCCTCCGCGATGTCGGTCATGATGAGCGTTGGGTTCGCAGGTGTCTCGATGAGGACGAGGCGAAGGTTGGGCGTGGACTCGATCGCCTCGGCAATCGCCCTCGCGTTGCCCGCCGGCGCTGCGACGGCCCGGATGCCAAGGGGTTCCAACACCTGATGAATGAGATGTTGCGTGCCTCCGTAGATAGGCGTGGTGTAGACGAAAGCCGAACCCGGCGGGCATAGCTGCAGAAACAGCGTCGAAATGGCCGCCATGCCCGAGTTAAATACGGCTGCGTCCACCGCCCGCGGTTCGAGGGGTGTGATCTGATCCTCGAGGATCTCGGCGTTTGGATGCGACAGGCGCGAGTAGATGAGATCGATGTTTTCGCCATCGGACGCCGCCGAGCGCCCAAGCGCAACACGAAATGCCCGTTCGGCCGCCTCGGGACTGGAAAAGACGTAGGTCGACGAGCGGAACACCGCCGGACGGGCTGAGCCGACCGAAAGCTTCGGGTCAAAGCCGCGCGTTAAGACGGCAGTTCGGGGCCGGACAAAATACGGAGTTTTGTTTCGACCGCTTGTCATCGATTCAGTTTACGCACAGTTGGGAAAAGCGGCCAGTTCGAGTGGAGGTCGTCTATAATCGGCGCCGTGACGGCCCCCATCCATTCAACCGCCGAGATCCTCCTTAAAATCGTTCCTGTTGGCAGCGAGGCGACCGTTCGCGGTTGGGTTCGTACTCGGCGGGACTCCAAGGCAGGACTCTCCTTTATCCACCTTCACGACGGTTCCGGCTTCGATCCGATTCAGGTCGTCGCCGACACCTCGTTGCCAAACTACACCGATCAAATTTTGCACCTTGGGGCCGGTTGCGCGATTTCAGTAACGGGCGTCGTCGTGGAATCGCAGGGCAAGGAGCAGGCCGTCGAATTGCGCGCGACCCAGATCGAAGTTGTGGGAACGGTGGCGGATCCCGAGACCTATCCGATGCAGCCCAAGCGTCACACGATGGAGTATTTGCGCGAGGTGGCGCATCTTCGTCCGCGCACGAATGTCATCGGTGCCGTGACCCGGGTTCGCCACGCACTCGCCCAGGCCATCCACCGCTTCTTTCACGAGCGCGGCTTCTTCTGGATCCACACGCCGATCATCACGGCCAACGATTGTGAAGGCGCGGGCGAGATGTTTCGCGTCTCGACGCTGGATCTTTCAAATGTGCCCCGTACCCCGGATGGCAAGGTCGACTTCTCGCAAGACTTCTTCGGCAAGGAGGCTCACCTCACCGTCTCGGGACAGCTCAACGTTGAGAGCTATTGCCTTGCCATGAGCAAGGTCTACACCTTCGGTCCAACCTTTCGCGCGGAGAACTCGCATACGCGTCGCCATCTCTCCGAATTCTGGATGATCGAGCCCGAAATCGCATTCGCCACGATCAACGAGGACATGGCGCTGGCCGAGGAATTTTTAAAGGCAATCTTCACCGACCTGTTGAACGAGCGGGGCGACGATCTGGCCTTTTTCGCCAAGTGGGTCGACAGGGAATGCATCACACGGGTCGAGAAACTCGTGAACTCGAATTTTGAACGGATGACCTACGACGAGGCGATTGTCCATTTGAAAAAGTCAGGCCGTTCTTTCGAGTATCCGGTGGAATGGGGCGCGAACCTGCAGTCCGAACACGAGCGCTATTTGACCGAAGAACTGGTTGGTCGTCCGGTGGTGGTGGTCAACTACCCGAAGTCAATCAAGGCGTTTTATATGCGCGTCAACGACGATGGTCGGACGGTCGCGGCCATGGACGTTTTGGCACCGGGCATCGGAGAGATCATCGGTGGCAGCCAGCGGGAGGAACGGCTGGATGTGCTCGACGCGCGTCTCGACGAGATGAAGTTGAACAAGGACGACTACTGGTGGTATCGCGATCTGCGTCGCTACGGCACCGTCCCTCACGCAGGCTTCGGTCTGGGCTTTGAGCGCGCGATTCTGTATGCGACGGGTCTCGAAAACATACGCGACGTGATTCCGTATCCCCGTGCTCCTGGTCAGGCGGACTTCTAGACTGTGCCCACGTCGGAAAAAGGCGGTCCCGATCCCGAATTTCCCGCGCTTTTTGGGCGAACGCGAGGATTTTTACTGGGGCTGCCGGTCCGGGCGCAAGCCACCGCAGACGGGTCGAAGGTTTTGTTTTTGCGCAGCGAAGGGACGTCGTCGTCGCACGATTTGTTCGAGTTCGATGTGATGACCCGTAGCACACGATGTGTCATTCGCGCCGTGGATCTGGGTGCCCCTGATATCTTGACCGATGCCGAAAAAGCGCAACGTGAGCGGAAACGCATCACGGACACCGGTTTCGTCGAGTTTCTCGTGACCTCGGATGGTCAAACCATTGTGGCCCCCCTCGGTGGCAAGGTGTACGCAATCGACCGAGTTTCCGGTCGCTCACGGTCTCTTCTGCCAGACGGTTTGCAAGGCGATGGATTTCAGCTGTCACCTTCGAGCGATGCCGTGGCCTTCGTTGCCAATCACAACGTGTGGACCTTGCGACTCGATTCGCCGGATGCGTTGCCGGTCGCGCAAACCATCGGTGGAAATTCAGATTGTTTTTTCGGGCGCGCCGAGTTTATCGCGCAGGAAGAAATGGCTCGTTTTTCAGGGTTTTGGTTCTCTCCCGACGGCACGCAGTTGTTGGTTTCCCGGGTCGACGAACGGCAGGTCGAGGTATTTTCAGTCGGCGATCCGGCGAATCCAGCGAAGCCACCTGCGACGTTTCGGTATCCGCGTCCGGGATGTGCGAACGCAAAAGTTGATCTGTTTCTGATCAGCGTGAGCGACACAGGTGCCGTCCCGGCCGTGCCCGTATCCTGGCCCAACGAACAGTTCCCGTACCTTGCGCGCGTCAACTGGGGCAGTGCCCACGCGTCCCCCGTCATTCTCGTGCAGACACGCGACCAGCGCGAGGCGGCGATTTTCACCGTCGATTCGCGCACGGGAGAAACCCTGTTGGTTTTTACCGAGCGCGATGCTGCCTGGGTCAACCTACACCCCGGGATCCCGCGGGTACTTCCGGATGGATCGGGTTTTTTGTGGATCACCGACGCCGGTGAAACCCAGTCCTTGCAAGTCCGTGGCATGGATGGTGTGCTGCGCTTCGAATTCGGAGCGGCTTCGCTTGCACCATCCGAACAGGTGTTGTCGCTTGTTGGCGTTCAACCGGGTGGAGCACGAGCGTTCGTCACGGTCGGCGATGCGTTGCGCAGTCGCGTGTTGGACATTCCGCTGCACGATGGTCAGCCCGAAGCCCGAAGCGTCATCGACGACGGTGGTGAGCATGCGACCGCCTCCGTTGCGGGTGGGCGCATGTTCATTGATCTGCGCACCGCTCACGATGAACACCCGCGTCTGCAATTGCATGACCAAGAGGGCGCAGTGATGGTGTTGCCCTCGCGGGCGCTCGTGCCTTCGTTTCGGGCGATTCCGGAACTCGTTCAGGTCGGCGACTCGGGTTTTCATGCGGCGATTTTGCGTCCACGCGATTTCAACGCGAAGAATAAGTATCCAACCGTGCTTCATGTGTACGGTGGACCCCACGCGTTGATGGTGCGTGCCGATGAACGCTTCTACCTGATGGATCAGTGGCTCGCTGATCAGGGTGTCATCGTGGTCGCAATCGACAACCGTGGCACACCCAGACGTGGTCGCCGTTGGGAACGTTCGATCAAGGGCGCGCTTGGTCCGGATGCGCTCGACGATCAAGTTGCCGGTCTACAGGCGCTTGGTGCGCGTTTCCCTGAAATGGATCTGGGCCGTGTCGGCATTCACGGTTGGTCGTTCGGTGGCACCATGGCGGCCCTCGCCGTGATGTCTCGCCCGGATGTTTTTCACGTGGCGGTGGCGGGTGCGCCGGTGGTGGACTGGCTCGACTACGATACGCACTACACCGAGCGCTACCTGGACTTACCTGACGCCAACCGCTCGGGCTACGAACGGTCAAGTCCGCTGTTTTACGCACCTTCCCTTGTGCGACCTTTGCTGCTCATCCACGGAACCGCCGACGACAACGTCTACTTCTCGCATTCGTGCAAGCTCGCGTCCGCACTGACGCGTGCGGGTCGAGCCTTCGATTTTTTACCGTTGCCAGGCGTCACCCATCAAATCGGTGATCCCCTGTTGCGCCAGCGGGTTGCCGAGCGCACGGCAACGTTTCTGCTGTCACACCTGCGGTAGCGATAGGGTCAAACAGCGGGTCTTGGAAATAAAGGCACGATCAACTCTTTCGCAACCGCCCCATTATCCGGTAGGTTGCGGCTTCTTCACATGGCCCCGTCGTTTCATTTCCCAAAACTAGCCTCACTTCCTCCCTATATTCTCGCTCAAGTCGATCAGTTGAAAAACCGGCTTCGGGCTGAGGGTCGTGAGATCTACGATTTCGGACTTGGCAATCCCGACGGAGATTCGCCGCCCGCGGCGGTAGCCCGTTTGCAGTCAGAGCTCGGCAAGCCCGGCTTCAACCGATACATGCCTTCCCGCGGCATCCTTGAGACCCGTGAGGCAATTTGCGAATGGTACGGCAAGCGCTTTGGGGTGACGTTTTCGCCCGAGAAAGAAGCCGTTGCCACGATCGGATCGAAGGAAGGCATTGCGCACCTTTTGTTTGCAGCCGTCGGCAATGGCGACCACATCGTGGTCCCCGATCCGGCCTATCCGATCCACCAGCTTGGGGTCGTTCTTGCGGGTGGAACCCCGGTCTACTACCCGGTTGGCCCCGGCAAAAATCACTTTGCCGCAATTGAAACTGCCTTCGCGAACAGCCCTCGCAAGCCGACCGGTTTGATTGTGAATTTCCCGCATAACCCCACCTCGGCTGTCGAAGATCTCGGATTTTTTGAGAAGGTGGTCGCGTTGTGCCGACGCGAAAATATCTGGGTCATGTCCGATCTGGCGTATGCCGACATGCGTTTCGACGGCAAACCCGTCCCCAGCATTTTTCAGGTAGAGGGCGCGCGCGACGTGGCGGTCGAGTACTTCACCGCCTCAAAGAGCTACAACATGCCGGGATGGCGGGTTGGATTCTGCGTCGGCAATGCCCAGCTCATCGAGGCGCTCGCCACGGTCAAAGGCTACGTGGATTACGGGAGCTTCGCGCCAGCACAGCTCGCCGCTGCGACGATGCTTCGATCAGACGGAAAATCGGTTGAGGGTATCCGTGAACTGTATCGGCATCGCGCCGCCCTCATGACCCGTGTCCTCAACGAATCGGATTGGCCAGTCGACCCACCGGCCGCAACGATGTTCGTTTGGGCGCCCATTCCCGAAAAATTCCGAGCCCTTGGTTCGGTGAACTTTGCCACCCGGCTTCTTGAGGGCGCAGGCATCGCGGTGGCGCCCGGAACGGCATTCGGACCCGGTGGGGAGGGTTTTGTTCGCCTGGCGCTGGTCGAGCCCGACGAGCGTGTGGTGGCCGCCGGCAAGTCACTCGCGACCTTCTTAAAGTAAGAATGCGACGCGTTAACATGGAAACCCGTGAAATCTCGTTTGACAACGTGCGCGTACTTTATTAAAAACCGCCTTCCCATGCCCAAAGCTCCTCCGCTCCACCGCCGTACGCCTGTCGTTGCTGATGCCGACGCGCGTGGCTGGTTTATCGCCGACGTAAATGGCAAGACGCTAGGCCGTGCCGCCACGACCATCGCCTCCGTGCTCCGTGGCAAACACCGCCCAACTTTTGTGCCCCACCAGGACGGTGGTGATTTTGTCGTTGTGATCAACGCCGACAAGATCAAGCTCTCCGGTAACAAGTGGGACGAGAAAATGTACCACGACCACTCGCTTTACCCCGGTGGTCTCAAGTCCAAGAGCGCCAAGCAGTTGATGGCTCGCCACCCAACCGAGCTGGTTGCTCGCGCGGTGCAGGGCATGCTCCCCAAGGGTCCCCTCGGTCGTCGTCTCGTCAAGAAGTTGAAGGTCTATGCTGGCGCGGAACATCCCCACCAGGCACAACAACCCAAGTCCCTTTCTGTATAAGTTTAGAGGAATCGAATGCCTGATACGCAGAACAGCTTTTACGCCACCGGACGCCGCAAGAACGCGATCGCCCGTGTCTGGCTCTCTCCCGGTTCGGGAAACGTTTCGATCAACAAGCGATCGCTTGAGGATTACTTCGGACGCGAGACCTCGCGCATGGTTTTTCGCCAGCCGCTTGAGCTGACCGAAATGTCGGGCACTGTGGACGTTTGGGTGACGGTCAAAGGTGGTGGCCTCTCCGGCCAGGCCGAGGCCATTCGTCACGGCGTTTCACGCGCTCTGCTGCGCCTGAACGGCGAGTTCCGTCCTTCATTGAAGAAAGCGGGCTTCCTGCGCCGCGACGCTCGTAAGAAAGAGCGTAAGAAATACGGTCAGCGTGGCGCACGTGCCCGCTTCCAGTTCTCGAAGCGTTAACAGACGCTCTCAGGAACGACCAACGAACCCCGGTTTCCGAAAGGAGCCGGGGTTTTTTGTTTGTGCGCATTGGGATGTCTACGGGAGCGCGCGGGCAACGACGTCGATCAAGCATCGCTATTGATTGCACTGCTGCGCGCGGCGCAGATTCCTGCCCGCTACGAGTCGGGTGTTGTTGGCCTTACGCTCGAGCAAGCCGAACAGCTAACGGGCGTCCGTGGCCTGAATCCAACCTTGGCGATGTTGGGCACGGCAGGGCTCGCGGTCGATTTCACAACACTGCCGTCTGGATCGCGTGGCATCGCGATGGAAACGGTGTGGGTGCGGGCCTTCGTCGCCAGCACAAACTACCGCGGTATTGTCCGTCCGGGCTCGGCATCGGATTGGGTGTACCTGGCCCCCGCGATCAAACCGACCCGTGAAACGAACGCCGTCGATCTTCGCGATGCGGTCGATTTCGATTTCGACGCCTACCTGGCGACGGTTACCAGCGAGCGGCCAAGCGAATCCTTCGAGCGACAGTTGCGCCAATATATTCACGCAACCGGAATCGAATGCGAAACCTTGGACAGTGCGATGCCGAACCGTTTTCCCGCCAAGGTCACGCATTCGATCATCCCGAGCGAACTGCCGACACCGCGACTGGCGAGCTACGGAATCATGTCGTCGCTGCCTTCATCGGTGGTTCATCAAGCGCAGTTCACGCTTGCGGACGACAACGGTGTCAATCTGTTGCAGCACGACGTTGCGGTGCAAGAGTTATGGGGCAAGAGCGTCACCTTGACTTATGCGCCCTCAACGCCGGCGGATGCCGCGATACTTGCGGAGCACGGCGGATTTGAAGGTGCGCCGGCATACTTGGTTCGGGTGCGTCCGACGCTGGCAATCAACGGTGACGCGGTGGCGCTTGGGCCTCCGACTACACTTGGTAACGCACAAGCGATGCGTATCACCTTGACTTCCCCTGGGACAGGGCCGTCGGTGGTAACGCATGATCTAACCTCCGGCGGCGTCTATGCGTTTTCTATCGATTCGGGGCGCATTCCCTCTGAGCTTATTGCGGAAAGAAAAGCCCGTCTGTCTGGGTTGGCAGACGATGCGTTTACTGCCGAAAAGTTGTTCATCACTGCGCTGACCTATCAACAAGAACTGTCGATGGCTCGCGATCGTGTGGCCGGGTTGCATTGGATGCGCGTCTTCAAAGACAGCGAAGAAACGATGGCCGCGATCGAGCCTCGAATCAACCGCTACAGATCGTTGGCGCTTTCAATTTCACGAGACTTCTTCATGTTAGATGCAGCGTTGGTGCGTTCGGGACAGTTCGCAGTCGATGGCGACAACCGACACCGCGTCAAAGTTGCAAGGTTGGTCGGATTTGAGTCTTCCTTCCTTGAACACCGCGTGGGCGAATTGTTCTGGGGACCTCGGCAATTTTCAAGCACCAAACTCTTGCAATTCGCCCGGGCGGCATCGATTCCGGTCGTGCAATTCAGTGAAACCAATCTTATAGAGGCATTGGAGCAGATTCACTGGCCCGCAGAGTTCGAGGATGCATTGGCGGCGTCGGCCAATCGAGGTTTGGTGATTTCAGCGCCGGTACAAGGGCATTCGGAGCCCGGCCTTGGAACCTTGTTCGGCTACATCGGAACGGATCCCACGCTTGGCACCGGGGAATACATCGTTGCGTTCGAGGCCGGCACGGTCAACGCAATCGTCAACGGTGGGGTAGGCGACTCAGGCGGTGGAAATGGCGGTGGCACCGCTGGTGATCCGGCCCCCGGGTGCTTTTCCTGTGCAGAAACGGATTTGACCCTACCTGCGCGCGGGATCCCGTTGTCATTCACGCGCACTTACTCTGCGATGTTGGGCTGGCATCACAACTACGGGCAACGGATCACGCCCAATCTGGATGGCAGTTTGACTTGGGTTGACGAAACCGGCGTACCCCGTCGATTCGAGCAATCCGGATCGGGTTTTTGGTCCCCACCTGCCACCTTTTTCCAGACCATCAGCGTGGACAGCGCGGGTTACCGTATGGAATTCCCTGACGGGATGCTTTACCAATTCGGCGCACAAGGACGCCTGGCGTCTATGGCGGATCTGAACGGCAATCAGGTTTTGTTGTCCTACAACAGTCCGGGTCAACTTGAGACAATCCTGGGTCAAGGTGGCAACGGTCTGTCCTTGCAGTACGACTCGAACGGGCGTTTGGTAACCGTCAGTGATACCGCCGGGCGTAGCGTGGCCTTTTCGTATGCAATTGGCAATCTGATAGCTACCGAGCGGGATCCCATCAACCGGGTGCGCAGCTACGATTACGATACCAACGGACATATGATCGGCAAAACCGATCCTCTTGGCAACCGCGTCGACATTGCTTACGACGACAGAGGTCGCGTCATTCGTTTCGT
>JAWXBF010000218.1:0-8337 GCA_034439895.1 Deltaproteobacteria bacterium | reverse complement strand
CGTCGGTTTTTTTTCTTCTGGTTCTGTTCGCGTGTGAGGAGCGCGCTCCCTGGCAGATTGGAGCCGTTCCGGAACAAACAGACACTGGCGTGGTCGGAAACGACGACGCTCCGGTTTTTGCACCACCGCAATATCGGGAAGCATCGATTGTGGACCCGGTCCCGATGTGCCCACCCGATTGTGACGATGCCTCGACCGGTCCGGTTTGCGGCAACGCCCGGATTGAAACCGGTGAAGCGTGTGACGACGGCAATGGAAGGCCCGGCGACGGCTGCTCGGGCCTGTGCCGAATCGAACCGAACTACGCTTGTCCTGAAGCCGGAATGAACTGCGTATCAACCATCGTCTGCGGCGATGGGTTAGTAATGAGCGGTGAACAGTGCGACGACAACAACACAAGGTCGAATGACGGATGCAGCGATCTCTGCGAGGTTGAGAACGGCTTTGCGTGTAGTACGCCGGGTGAACTGTGCGTTCCAGTCAAAAACGGGCGTTGCGGCGATGGCATGGTCAATGAGGGTGAAGGGTGTGACGACGGCAATACAGTTTCTTTCGATGGGTGCGCCGGAACCTGTTCACGCGAGGCGGGTTGGACTTGCCCCCAGCCCAATCAGTTGTGCATCCGCGACGAATATTGTGGCGATGGCCTGTTGGGCGCTGCCGAAGAATGCGACGACAAAAACGTTCAGCCTGGTGACGGGTGTACCGGTACTTGTAAGCAGGAACCCTTCTTTACCTGCGTAACCCCGGGGCAAAAGTGCCAAACCACCATCATCTGCAGCGACGGCAAGGTGATCGGGGACGAGGCCTGTGACGACGGCAACGTGAAGGACAGCGACGGCTGCAGCGCCACCTGCAAACAGATAGAGCCGGGGTGGACATGCCCCCGCGCGCTTGGGGTTGGCGGGCCATGCCTGATGGTACCGACCGACCGCTGCGGCGACAGCCGCCTAAACTACGGTGAATTCTGCGACGATGGAAACGACAAGGACCTGGACGGCTGCAGCGCAACCTGCCGTGTCGAAAGTGGCTACACCTGTGGCGCGGCCGGAACATCCTGCAAATTGGTGGAGTGGTGTGGCAACGGCAAACTCAGCCTGGCCGACGGCGAACAGTGTGACGACGGCAACATGAAAACCGGCGACGGGTGCAGTTCGCAGTGCCTCATTGAGGCGAACTATGTCTGCCCGGATCCCAATATGCTCTGTCAATCGACCATTCAGTGCGGCGACGGTCGTATTGGCGGCACTGAGAAATGTGACGATGGCAACAACAAGGGCGGCGATGGATGTTCCACGGCGTGCCAGCTAGAAATCGGTTGGACTTGTGCCCAGGGTGGTATCTGCCGTGCCACCCAGTGCGGCGATGGCATCATCGCGGGCGACGAAGCGTGCGATGACGGCAACGCCATCGGCAACCCCAAGGACGGCTGCGGCGCGACCTGTCAACTGGATCTTCCAGAACCTACCGAAGACAGCGGCTGGATTTGTCCGGTTTTGAACATGAGCTGCCAGCGTACCGTTTGCGGCAATGGCAATCCCGAAGGCAGCGAACAGTGCGACGATGGCAACAACGACAGCGGCGACGGCTGCTCACCGTTTTGTCGACGGGAACCGATTTGTCCTACGGGTGGTGGTGCCTGCACAACAGCGTGTGGCGACGGCATGTTGCTGCAGGTGGACATCGACGCCGGCCAGGAATGCGACGACGGCAACACCGTTGCCGGCGACGGATGCAGCGCAACCTGCAAGGTAGAAAAAGGCTACGACTGTCAGCCGATGGCCGTGCAAGCCGATCCCTTGATCTTGCCCATCACGTACCGTGATTTCAAAGCGCACAACCAAACGAACGGCCACCCGGATTTCGAACAGTATCTCGGAGCAGAGACGGGAATCGTTATGACCATGCTGGGGTCGGACGGCAAGCCGGTTCATGTGGCCGGCAACAAAGCCAGAACCACAAACAACAATCCGGGCATCACGTTTGACTATTTTGGCGTGTGGTACAAGGACGATGCCAATTTCAACAAGACCGTCAAGTCCACGCTGACGTTTACGAAATTGATGACCGGAGAATACCGCTACGACAACTCGAATTTCTTTCCTCTGGATGGATTGGGATGGGGAAATTATTCGTACAATTCATTCGCGCATAATTTCCACTTCACGTCGGAAGTTCGTTACTGGTTCGAGTACAAGGGTGGAGAACGATTGGATTTCCGCGGTGACGACGACGTCTGGGTCTTCATCAACAAGACGCTGGCGGTCGATATCGGCGGCGTGCATGGCGTAACAAGCGGCAGCGTTATCCTTGATGCCACAAACGGCAGAGGATACGTCTGTGACCTGGTGACCACTGACTGCAATAACCGTAGAACTGTCGATCTGGGTCTTGCTCCCAACGGGGTTTACGAAATCGTCGTCTTCCAGGCCGAACGTCGTACCACTCAATCGAACTACCGATTGACGCTTTCAAATTTCACCGCGACCCGTAGTGTATGCAGCCCGGTTTGCGGTGATGGTTTCGTGACACGCGATGAGGCATGCGATCTGGGTATGGCCAAAAACACGGGCGCGTACGGCACTTGCAATTCAAATTGCACGCTGCCTGCCCGCTGCGGCGACGCCATGACCAGCAATGGGGAGCTGTGCGATGACGGCGCCAACCTGTCTCAGTACTCGGGTACCGGGGCCAAGCAGTGCGGCCCGGGTTGCGTGTGGGCGTCTTCCTGCGGCGACATGAAACTCGACGGCGCCTACGGTGAAGCGTGCGATCAGGGGCCGGACAACGGCAAGGGCTACGGATACTGTACCAGCACCTGCCAACTTGGCCCGAGCTGCGGCGACGGGGCAGTTACCGATGGCGAAGAGTGCGATGAGGGCGTCGCCAAGAACGGCACCTCGGCGAGCAACTGTATGGCGACTTGCAAGTTGAAGTGCGGCAATGCCATGCCGGATCCCGGCGAGGAATGCGATAGCGGCAAGGCCAACAATACCGGCGTCTACGGCAAGTGCCGTGCAGATTGTTTCTTCGGCCCGCGCTGCGGCGACGGCATCCCCAACAGCGCCGAGGCCTGCGACGACGGCAAGAATGACGGCACCTACGGCACCTGCGCACCGGGGTGTCAGTTGGGACCGCGCTGTGGTGACGACACGGTTCAAGACTCTGCAGGCGAGATCTGCGACGCGGGCATGGCCAACATGAGCATGCCGTACGGCAAGAACATGTGTACGACGCGGTGTCGGCCAGCACCGTATTGCGGCGACAAGACGGTTGATGTGGACAACGGAGAAAAGTGCGACGACGGTGTCAATAACGGCAAGGCGGGCGGATGCGTACCGGATTGTTCGGCCGCTGTGCCGCTCGCTTCGTGCGGCGATGCAACGCTTCAGGTGCCCGAAGAGTGTGACGAAGGCAATGGCGTAAACGGCACTGCCGGCAGCGGCTGTGACACGCGCTGCAAGAAAAAATGCGGCAACGGATTCAAGGATCCCGGTGAGCAGTGTGACGACGGCAAGAACACGGGTGCCTACGGAACCTGCAACGCCAACTGCACGCTGGCGGGCTATTGTGGTGACAACATCAAAAGCGGCGCGGAGGCATGCGACCTCGGCGGTGCCAACGAGATCAATCCCTACGGCGTCGGCAAGTGCTCAACCGCGTGCACCGTGGCAGCATACTGTGGGGACGGCCGCATTCAATCCGCATTTGGCGAGCAATGCGAACCCGGCGTCGCTTGCGACAACATGTGCAAGATTCGCCCCATCGACTAAGTGAGCACGGCACCTGCCCTTGTGTTTGACGCGCGTGGTATTCGGTGGGATGAAACGGTGGTACGCGAAGCCGCGGTTCCGCGCTAAATAGGAGGCGTGATGCCTGCTTCCGATCAGACGACCACCGCCGCCGACATCACCGAAATGGTCGCGCGGGCGCGCCAAGGTGATGCCGCGGCCATCGAGGGCGTCCTTCTGACGGTCGCGCCCTCGATCAATCGGTTCGGACTTCGCATGTGCAAGAACGTTCAAGACGCGGAGGATGTTCTCCAGGACACGCTCATCAATGTGACGCAGCACCTGAGAGACTTCGAAGGCCGCTCTTCGCTCACGAGCTGGGTTTTCGCACTGACCCGGAGCGCATGCGCGAGGAAGCGCCGCGGGCTCAAGAATCAGCCCACTGTGAGCGACGAACGGCTCGCCGAATCCCAGGACCCGTCCCCATCCCCGGAGACCCGGGTGGCCGACCAGGAAATCGCGTCGGCGCTCTCGGTGGCACTCGATCGCCTCTCGGAGGAACACCGCGAGGTCATCCTACTGCGCGACGTCGAGGGGCTGTCGGCGCCTGATGCCGCCTCGGCCATCGGGATCACGGTGGACGCTTTGAAGAGCCGGCTCCATCGAGCCCGCGAAGCACTCCGCGCCGCGTTCCTCCCGCTGCTCGAGCCTCAGCGCGAGAAGGTGCGGACTGGCTGTCCCGAGGTCGTCGAGCTGTGGTCGAAGAAGCTCGAAGGCGACCTCAGTCAGAGCGATTGTTCCGCGATGGAGAAGCACATCGAGACCTGCTCCCAGTGCGGGGCCACGTGCGACGCGTTAAAGCGGGCGCTCTTGGCGTGCCAGCGCGCGCGCACGGAAGAGGTGCCGCCCGAGGTTCAGGCGAGGGTCAAGGCAGCCGTTCGGGCCTGGGCAGTGCAAAGCGAACGCCCGAACCCTCTGGCGCTGTAGCGGGCTCTTACTCCTCGCGGGTGTTCCGCGTCAAAGGAGAAACAGCATGTGTCGAAGAATCGAATGCGCCAAATGTAAGAAACCCTCGTACGCCGGGTGCGGTATGCACGTGGAGCAAGTTCTCCGTTACGTCCCTCGCGAGGAGCGGTGCACTTGCCGCGAGAAGCCGAAGAAGGAAGCAGGCACAAAGCCATCCATTCTTCGGCGCCTGTTCGGTCACGAATGAAAGAAGGGAGTGAACCATGTTGTTCCGACAACTCTTCGAGCGCGAGTCGAGCACCTACTCGTACTTGCTCGCGTCGCGACCTGGCGGCGAGGCGCTGATCATCGACCCTGTGAAAGAGGAGCTCAACAAGTACTTGCAGCTCATCAAGGAGCTCGACCTGCGCCTCGTCTTCGCGGTCGACACCCACGTGCACGCCGACCACGTCACCGCCCTCGGCGACCTCAGAGCCGCCACGAACTGCGTCTCCATCATGGGATCGCAAAGCAAAGCCGAATGCGTATCACGAAAGGTCGAAGACGGCGAGCTCATCAAGGTCGACGGCATCGAGCTTCGCGCACTCTACACGCCCGGCCACACGGACGACTCGTACAGCTTCGTGATGCCGGATCGCGTTTTCACGGGCGACACGCTGCTCATTCGGGGCACGGGCCGGACAGACTTCCAGAACGGCGACGCGCATGCGCAGTACGAAAGCCTATTCGGAAAGCTGATGAAGCTTCCGGACGCGACGCTTGTTTATCCCGCGCACGACTACAAGGGCTGGACCGTGAGCACGATCGGTGAAGAGCGGGCCCACAACCCACGCCTTCAACTCCCATCGGAGCGCGAATACGTCGAACTGATGCGCGGGCTGAAACTGGAGAACCCCACGTTGATGGACATCGCCGTTCCCGCGAACCTCGCCTGTGGTGTGGCGTGACATGGACGCGACGCTGGCACCAACGCTCGCACTGATGATCCTCGTTGGGTTTGCGCTCGGCATCTTTGGGGGCGGAGGTTCCATCCTCGCCGTCCCCGTCCTGGTGTACGTCGCTCACCTCACTCCCTCGACGGCGATTGGCATGTCCCTCGCGATCGTCGGTACGACGAGCCTCGTTGGAAGCTATGCCCACCACCGACGTGGTCAGGTTGACCATCGCGTGGCTCTGCTCTTCGGAGGGGCCGGCGTCGCAACCGCGTACGTGGGGGCGAGACTTACCCCTCTGGCTTCCGGGCGCGCACTGATGCTCACCTTCGCGGTGATGCTGATGGTCGTCGGCGCCTGGATGCTCCTCGGTCAGCGACGAGCAACCGCAGCTGGCAACACCGAGAGGCCCTCAAGCCCGCGGCTGGCGCACGCGCTGATTGCCGGCGCGGCGGTGGGGGCAGTCTCCGGTTTTCTGGGGGTTGGAGGAGGATTCCTCGCCGTTCCCGCGCTGATCGCCTTTACTGGCTTGGACATGCGAAAGGCAGTTGGGACCTCCCTGCTCGTCATCGCGATCAACAGTGCCGCTGGGTTCCTCGGCCACCTGAGCGGCGATCGACTAGACTTCG
Organism: Deltaproteobacteria bacterium; assembly: GCA_034439895.1. Classification (GTDB taxonomy): domain Bacteria; phylum Myxococcota_A; class Polyangia; order Fen-1088; family Fen-1088; genus JAWXBF01. Next base: position 2,079 of record JAWXBF010000218.1, on the reverse strand, counting down.
AGCTTGTCGCCATGCTCACTGCCGCGGCCATTCTCGGCGCCATCGTTGGCGCGCGCGTGGCGAGACGTGTCTCCGTGTTGAAGCTGCGGGTTGGCTTCGCGCTGTTCGTCATCGCCGTGGGCATCGGTGTCGCGGCACAATGAACCATGCGGCTATCGTATCTGCACTTCGCCCATCATCCCGCCCTCTGCGTGCTCGAGAATGTGGCAATGGTACATCCAGTCGCCTGTGGCGCCGGGCCGGTTTGCGAAGTCGACGATGATCGGGACGGTCGATCGGCCAGGAATGTTGATGGTGTCCTTCCATTCGGGCACGTCGCGCCGTTGAAAGAAAAAACCGTGGACGTGCAGCGGATGATCCATATAGCTGTCGTTTTTTACGTTCCAAAGCTGCCTCGATCCGAGAGTGGCTTCGAGCGCCGGGACATTTGGAAACGCCCTACCGTTGATGGTGAAGGTCCACCCTTGGTGCGCCATGCTCTCGTTGAGGGTCAGGGTCTGCATCTTCGAGGGAACGGGAAGCGTGTCGATCGTTCGTAGGGATGTCGGCAGATCTGGTGCCGCCGTCATGGCTGGGGCATCCGTGTTCAGCACAAAGCGGAGTAGGTCCATGTCCTCGCCGCTGCCAGCGCCCATGGCCCGCTCGTAAAGCCCCGATTTCAAGGTGGCGGCGGCGTTCACATCAATCAGCAGATCGGCCCGCTCGCCTGGTGCCAGGACCAATGTCGTTGTCGCGCGTGGTGCCACGAGCAGACCGCCATCGCCTCCAATCTGAGCCATTTTAGCCCCGCTCAGGTACAGGCTGAAATAGCGAGCGTTTGCCGCATTGACCACGTGCAGCCGCACCCTCGCCCCGGCGGGCACGGTCAACGCCGCGTTGGAGGGACGACCGTTGACGAGCAGCAAGTTGCCTTCGCGCCCCATCATCTCAGTTCGCGAGTTCAACTCGTCGACGGTCTGCCCCGTGTTCGGATCGACGCGTACATCGTCGAGCACAACGACACGATCGACAACCACACCGAGAGATGACTCGCCAGGATCGCGGACAAGGATGGCCCCGTAGAGTCCTTTTTCCACCTGCACGTCCGACCGCACGTGCGGGTGGTACCAGAACAGCCCGGCATCTGGGACGGTGAACCGATAGTCAAAGGTCCCGCCCGCAGGAATGGGCTGCGAAAGTCGGCCCGCGCCGTCCATGTCATTCGGAACACGCACACCGTGCCAGTGGATTGTGGTCGGCTCGGGTAAGTCGTTCTTGAAATGAACGATGACGGTGTCGCCCTTGTTCGCCTGAATGAGCGGCCCTGGAATCGTGCCATTGAACGCCCACACCGAAGCAGGTTGTTGCGGCAAGTACGCAAGCGACGCGGGCGATGCACGGAGATTCAACTCGACGACGCCGGGATCGGGGTTCTCGTCAGGCGCGAGCGTCGGGGACAAAACTTCACCGTCTGGCGTAGGTCGGATCATGGGTGGCAACGCGGGAAGGTTCATGTGAGCCGAATGGCCACCGCCGTGGTCGCCCATGCAGCCAGAGAGCAACAAGCCAATCGCCCCCGCGACGAACCAGGGACCACGATCTTGTCGAATGCGGAAATTTTTCGTCGTCATTTGGATTACCTCAGCCGAACTTGTCACATGTACACGGTACCTCACGCGTCAAGCCCGCTGCCCACCTGTCTACGGTGACAAGCGCGCGAAGGGCAGAAGGCTTTGTGCTGCGCTGACCGTAGCACATGCATGTGCGTGGCCGTAAACTACGAGCATGCGCACCACAATTGAATTGGCAGATGGCCAACGAACACGCCTCGTTGAGCTCGCGGCTCGCCGCGGCGAAAAGGGATTCTCCCGCATTATCCAAGAAGCGTTGGAAGACTTCCTTCGTCGCCAAGCGAATCCGGGTGTGCTTGAAGCTGCGTTGAATAGCCAGGGAAGGCTTACGGCGAAGGAGGCTGAAGAATTCGAGGCGTCCGCACGTCGATCACTGCCTTCGAGTTGATGCCTGCTTGTGCCGGTCCGGGAACACTGCTGACTCGGAATCTCAAGCATTTTGAACGCTTGCCTGAGCTTCGGATTGGCG
>JAWXBF010000217.1:0-2516 GCA_034439895.1 Deltaproteobacteria bacterium | reverse complement strand
CAGGGGACTTGATTGACTCGCGGCGACTTTGCACTTGGCCTGCTCATCGGGCGCTTGCGGGAAGGATCCTGCGCCCAAGGTGGGTGTCATCGCGGACGCGCATCCTGCAACCATGGCCACGACACTTCCCAGAACCGAATGCTTCAATATCACGATGAAACCCCCATCGGCAGAATCGGAGGGGCCGTTAATTCACGGGGGCCCGGGCGGGGTGGTTCCGGCATTCAACGCGGCGAGTACCCGGGCGAGCGCTCCATCGGGTTGTTCAGGTCCCCCTACCCAGACGATCTCGCCGTCGGAGTCGGCGACGTAGGTGGCTGGCAATTCGGCTACCCTGAATCGTCCAACGGACGCATTGCCGGTATCGTGCAGGACGGTGAACGGCAGGGCGAAACGCCGGATCTGACGGGCCACGGCGATCTCGCTTTCATCCACGGCAATACCGACGAACAGCGTGTCGGCGTATTGGTTGGCAAGCCTGGCTGCCTCGGGCAGGGTTCGCTGGCAGGGGCGGCAATACTCGGCGAAGAACTTCACCACCACGACTTTCCCCTCCATCGCAGCGTCGTTTATCTCGGAGCCTTGAACCAGCTGACCCCGTGGGATTGGAATCGGCTCGCCGTGCAGTTGGCTGGGCGAGGACGGCGGCGGGGCGCCGACTTTCGTGGCACAGGCCGTTCCCATCAACAGTAGCAATCCACACGCGATCCTCATGAGCCGACGGCTACGGTAGTACCAATCGCGGGGCGCGTCCAATTGTCATCCATCGCGCGGATTCACCCTGATTCAAACGTGCATTCAAGCAGCCCGTGTGCGAAATTCCGATTCAATGGTGTTGCACGAAGAGTTTGCACGGGTGGTCGATGCCCTCGACTCAAGTGGGGTCGAGTATGCGTTGGTGGGGGGGCTGGCGGTTGCGGTCTGGGGGGCGCCGCGTGCGACGAAAGACATTGATTTGTTGATTCGGCGGGACGACCTTGCGATGGCCATGGCAGCCGTGCGTCCGTGTGGATTCACGCTCGAAGCCTTGCCCTTCGAGTTCCGGGATGGCAGCGAGCTTCAACGGATCAGCAAGATCGATGGACAGGGCGATCTGCTCACCCTCGATTTCATGCTCGTAAACAAGAATCTTGAAGCAACCTGGAAAAGTCGCATCCGCCTGCCGTTTGGCGATGGGCACGTGACGGTAATTTCGCGCGAGGCGCTCATCGCCATGAAGGGTGCCGCCGCTCGACCGCAGGATCTGCTGGATATCGAGAATCTAAAGGCGATCGATCGATGAAACTTGATATGTCGGGACCGGCGGTGTGGAAACGCTTGCAGCAGGTCACGCTGCTTGCCGGAAGTTTACGACCCGAAGATCGCCTGAATACCAAGATCGACTTGAGTGCAGAGGGCGTCGCGCGGCGTTTGCGGGAGGTCTCGGAGTTGCTGCAGTTGTGCAACCAGTTTCGGAAGGCCGGACGCGCTTACGAACGCGGCACGCAAAAATAGTTATGCCGACGCCGTGCCCGTCGGCCGTGACTCGAATGCCAGGACCACCATCGCCATCCACAGCAGATCCCCCACCAACAGGTGCAACAACTGAATTGCGACGGGTGCGAGCAGGACCACATTGATGATCCCGATCGTGACCTGTGCCAATACCAGGGCAGCAGCGACGGTTGCGATGCGACGATGTAAGGCGTTTGCGCCCTGATTCGCGAGCAAGCCAAGGATAACAAGCAGGTAGAGTCCGACTGCGCCAGCCACAATCGGGTGCCACATGCGAAGGCGAATAAAGAGGTGTGCGCCCGGTGAGAGATCTTGCGCGAGTCCCTCGGCGAGACTGGCCGAAGGGAATAACGTATCACCGAGCGCGGCGACGGCACCGCTGGTCGCTGTCAGCAACAACAATGCAACACCCATCCTTAAAAAACGGCGGAGCGGGGTTGGTGCGGGCATGCTGTCTACGCCGGGCGTACGTGAAAACCACCAGGTCGACACGAGCGCTGCAAGCAAGGCAAAGGTGTTGAGCAGATGGGCTGCCATCCATGCTGCGCGCGCGATCTGGGTATTGCCTGCCACCATCTCGAATATGACCAGACCGGCGCCGATCAGCGCCTCGGTCACCATCAAAATCATCGAAAGTATCGCTGCGCGGCGCACGTGATGGCCCGACGGGAAGGCGCGAAACGAAAGCACGAGCAGCGCCACGACCATCAGAAAATCGAGTCCCGAGGTCACGCGATGCGTGAACTCAATGAGCGTCTTGACGCTGGGCGCGCGCGGAATGATTTGCCCATTGCAGGTGGGCCAGTGACTGCCGCAGCCTGCACCGGCACCGGTCGCGCGCACGAACGCACCCCAGGCAATGACGAGCAGGGTCAAAACCAGCGTGAGGGTGGCGAGGCGGTGGAAATTGCGTTGGCGATTTGTGGACATCAGTTGGCGGCGTTGATTTCGTTGCCAGAAACTTCGTATAGACGGGCCGGATCAACGCGGGTGTGATCGGCACCAAAGCGCATGCGACCGGT
>JAWXBF010000216.1:0-5577 GCA_034439895.1 Deltaproteobacteria bacterium | reverse complement strand
ATCGATGCCGTCATCACTCTGGCTGTTGTCGCTTCCGCCGCCGCAGGCAGCAACAACCAGAATAGCAACGCATAGAAGCCGACACATCACGGCGCTATGACGTAGATCGTGTTGGATCCCATGCTGGCAAAATAGAGTTTGCCATCCGGTCCCACGGCCAGTCCTGCAACCTTGCCAGCGCCCAGTTTTGTATCTAGCGAAGCTATTTTTCTGCCTTCCAGATCAAACGCGTAGATGAAGCCTGTGGCGAAGTCGGAAACGTAAAGGACCTTATCGAACAGATCGAGGCCTGCGGGCTGGGAGAGCCCCGCACTTGCATTCACCACATCGGTAACTTTTGCACCGTCCATCACGGCGTCTATCTTCGTCTCAGGGTTGTCACCCATCCGGGTGTGGCGCTTTGGGTTCAGGGTTCCCACGGTGGTATCAAGCCGGGCAACTCTTTTGTTCCCGGTATCGGCGAAGTAGAGCATCTTTGTGCTCGCGTCGTAAAACATATGGCTGGGAACGCCAGTGACCCCTTCGACCATGTCGGCAGCGTAGTGCCATTGCGAACCGTCGCTATGATCGGCATTGCCGCGGTTGTGATCTTTCGCGAAGTCGTAACGTGTGATGTCCTTCAACATCGCGCCGAAGACCCAATATATGTTGTCCTTCTCCCAAGCAATGCCGCGCGCCAAAGGGCTGTCGTGCAACATATCAAGGTGGCTGTTTCCATTGGGCCCTATGAACTTGCCGAAAATTGTAAGGTCGGAAGACCATAACGTTGTGCCATTCCACATTTTGCCATCATCAGGGTGGCCGTCACCGGCGCTGTCGTTAGCCGATGCGAAAGTGCCGGGGATGCCGAAAGTTGTGACGTCTCCACCAAAGGCCAAGCCCATCGGTCGCGGCATATAATGGTTGTGTGAGGCCTCTTGGCGGCGCTCACTCTTTAAGGTGGCGGCGGTTGCGTCCATGACGATGCAAACACTGTTGTCGCCATAGTTCGTGGCCCACAGTTCGTTCTTGCGACGGGGGTTGAACGCCACGTCTGTTGGCTTGTTTAAACATCCCGGTGCGGTGGTTAGCGCAACTATCTTGGCGGAGCTGGTGGCGCCTGCGCCAAGAATGCTTGCCGACGTTGTAGGGGTAGGCCCCGGATCATTAGGTTTCGTTGAACCACCGGAGCCGCTGCCGCCTTGGGATGCCGCTCCCCCTTGCGCCGAGCTGCCGCCGGCTCCGGCTCCCCCGCCGCCATTAGGCTCATCACGTCCGCCGCCGCCCATGCCGCCCGAACCGGACTCGTCTGACGATGATCCACCTTCCCCGCCGGCGTTCTTGTCGTTGGCAGCCTGGCCGCCCGAACAGGCGATAACCGCCCCCATTGCGATTGAGATAAAGGAAGCGTAGGCAAAGAACTTCATAACCTTCTCCTCATTATTGGTGACCACCGTGCAGACTGTGACTGCCAAGTTGAACAACCACAACGATGGCATGTGTGTGAGTAAGTGGGCGCTGAATCCGCTTTCGCGCCGTCAACCGGTTCAGATTGCGCGATTGGCCCTTGAGTAGCGCGCCACGAGCTTACGCCCGAAGAAACGGATTGTGAACTTGCTCCGGTTTGGTGGACGGTTTGATTATTCTGCCAAACGATTGAGGATGGCAACGGTTTGCACCATAGGAATTTCAAGCGTACCACCCCTGCCAGCCCGAAAGTCCGATAACGGGCAAGATACCAACGCTCGAGGATAGGCGAAAGTGCTCAGCGCGCTCATGGCGTCTCTCTGCGCTCGCCGTCGATCGCCCGAAGGACTCGAAGTGCAGCACACGCAGCGCCATAGCCGTTATCGATGTTCAGCACGGCTAGGCCTGGAGAGCAGCTTGCCAGCACGGCTCGAAGCGCGCTTTCACCACCGGCGGCGACCCCATATCCGTTCGACGTAGGAACGGCGAAGACAACGCTTCCAACGAGCCCGCCGACAACCGTGGGCAACGCGGCGTCCATGCCTGCCACCACGATCACGATCGGGTGCTGTGCAATAGTCTCGATGCGCTCCATGACGCGCCACAGGCCGGCAAGTCCCACGTCGACAAACGTTGACGCGCTCTCACCCGCATAGCGAAGCGTGCGCGTGATCTCGCGCGTAACGAACGCATCGGATGTGCCAGCAGCGACTACTGCAACACGAGCGGCTCGCTGAGGATCGGGCAAGCTTTGGGTACCAAAATACGCGGTTCTCGAGACAGGCTCATAGTCGATCTGATCGCGGTGGTCCGAGCGCAGCTGCGCGATTTGCTCGGCAGTCATTCTCGTGAGGAGGAGCGACGCACCATGGAAGACGGCCTGATCGAGGATGGTCTCTAGATGCTCTTGGGTCTTGCCGGGGCAGAGGATGGCTTCCTCGAACCCGATACGGTCTTTCCTTGCGAAGTCGAGCTTGAGCTCTTCCCATTGCACGACAGCTTGCTCTTTTTTCATGGTCCTTTTCTTTCTCGCATCTTCACGAAGTTCAAATCCTGTTGGCCCAGGTCAGGCCGGACTGCGCGCTATGGGTTGCATCTGTCACACCGAGAGGGATCGCCCAGCCGCCCCTCACCTACTTCTCGAATCTCAAAATGATCGGCGGCGACACATCCCCATCGTTCGGCACGCGCCTCACCGGTTGGCAGATCGCAGTCGCGGCAAGGAAGTCCTGCGATCTGTTCCAAGATCCAGAAACCAGGGGCCCCGCATTGCGGGCATTCGCTCTTCATCCGCTCGATCAAGTTCCCTGTCGCCGTGCGAATCATCTCCATGCGGGTTGGGTTCATGTGGGCACGCAGATCGCTCTCTATAAACACGGTGCACGAACTCGATTGCGCCAGCGCTTCGTCGAATGCTGCGTGAAGTAGAGGCCACTCGACGAGCCCTTTGCGAATGCGCGGATCGTTCTCTCCGTCGGGGCGCACCACAAGACCATGCCCCGGAAAACCTGCGCGATGCGCAAAGGCGTCGAGCGCGCCGCGCGTAGCTACTTGCTCGTGAAGATGTCGCGCCATGCCCTGCGCACGGCCGACGATCTCGATGCCCCTTGCGCGGTCGACGAGAAACACAAGTTCAATGTTCCACGGAAAGAAACCAAAGGGGGCGGGACCGAACGAGCCCTCACTCGCGATGCCACACGGGAGGTCTAAAAGATCCATCCCCTTCTCGGCCTTCTTGCGAGCAGCCTCAAGTTGGTTGCCGTGACGCGTGATGTCGCGCGTGAAGCTACCAAGGGAGTCGGTATCGAACCCCGTCGCGACTGCAAGCGTTGCACCGAAGGACTCGGCGAAGAGCGGAGACATGACCCGCTCTTTGCCGTGTTGCGTGAGGAGCGAGAAGCGCTTGCCGCGGTAGGAATCTGCGGCGCAAGACTCGCTCATGTCAACGTCGTCGCGTTGGGCGCCGAGCCCGCTCGCTCGTGGATGTCTGCGAAGAAGCGCGCCAACCCGTCATCCGCAAGCAGATCGAATCGACGACCCTTCGCGTTCCAGCGGAAGATGTCCCCTTCTGCTGTATCGAACCAGAGCGCTTCAACGGCGACGCCCCGCGAGCGCAGCACTTGGCTCAAGACGGGATCGTCTTGGATGGCCATGCATACACCCAGCAGGCGCTCGCGATCTGTTGACCGATCGGGTCGTACGGTCCCCTCTGCACACACGACCACCGTGCAAGCAGAAAGAGTGTAGATCGCATGTTCTATCGTCGCCCAACCAGCAGCGATGCCTGATTGCTGCGTGGCGCCCAGCATCTGCAGCAAAGCAACGGGGCACCACGAGGCCGTGACGGCGGACGTCATCGGCATCGCGGGCTCCATCACAAAGATCGCCGGAAGCGGCAAGTCGCCACACGATTGCAGACCTTCACGACGAAAAGTCGCGAGCGCTGGGGTCGCAAAGGACATCTCAGTCCTCTCCTTGGGCGCGCGTGAACCCAGCTTTGCCGTCCAGCTCCTCAAGCTTCTCGATGTGGTTCCATCGATACTTCGTGGCGATCTTGCCAACGAGATCGAGCAAGCTCTTGTCCTCGACGCTCGCCGCTCCGTCACGCAACATGAACCGACAGCGCCAGTGATCGACGCAGTCCGTCATCCCGCCGGTGGAGGGATAGACTTTCGTTCCGCGGTTCGAAATCATTTTGAGACGAAAACTGGTCCCGTCAGAGATCGACTCGAGGCTCTTTCCAAGCTCGTCAGGAGAGATCGGGGATTCCACGAAAATGTCCGCGCCAATCGTTCGACGGCTCTTGGGTCGAACGTAGTCGCGTGCCGCATCAAGCGGCTTCACGATGAGGGGCTTGTGGTCGCGCGTGTGCCAGCGCTCGGAGCGCTTACCAAGGTTGTGGATGATCCGATCGGTGAATGCCGTCGTCGACACGCTGCCGTTCTGGGACACATCGCGGGTGTAGACGCCCTCTTCAAGGGCCACAATGAGCGCGTTCTCGATCGCTTGCGCCGCGGCGAATTCGTCGAGGTGACGAAGCATCATCGTTCCTGAAAGAAGCACTGCAGAAGGGTTGATGACGTTCTTACCTGCGTACTTCGGTGCGCTTCCGTGCACCGCTTCGAAGATCGCGACTTCGTCTCCGAGATTCGCGCCCGGAGCGAATCCAAGTCCACCGATGAGACCGGAAGTGAGGTCCGACAGGATGTCGCCGTTCATGTTCGAGGTCACGATCACGTCGAACTGCTCGGGGGTGCGAACGGCCTGGTGCGCGCAGTTGTCGATGATGATGTGGTTCGCCTCGATCTGTGGATACTCCTTGGCAACCTCTTCGAAGGTGCGCTTCATGAGCCCCTCGGTAAGCTTCATGATGTTCGCCTTGGTAGCGCAGTGAACTTTCTTGCGACCCTCGGCAACAGCAACCTCGAACGCAAGCCGCACGATGCGCTCGCAGCCCTTCTTCGACATGATCTTGAGACATTGGGCAACGCCAGGTGTCTGCATGTGCTCAATGCCCGCATACAGGTCCTCAACGTTCTCTCGCACGACGACGAGATCGATCCCGCGGCCGGAAAACGGCGTCTTCACCCCAGGCAACTCGCGGACAGGCCGCACATTTGCGTAGGTCTCAAACAGCTTGCGCAGCGTGACGTTCGCGCTCTTCTCTCCGAAACCAATGGGCGTCTCGAGCGGCCCTTTGAGCGCCACGCGCGTATCGCGAATCGACGCGATGGTCTCGGGCGGCACGCCGCTTGGAAGGCCCCGCTTGAAGACCTCCAACCCAGCCTCTTGCTCCTCCCATGCAATCGCCACTCCCGCTGCCTCAATGATGCGCCGTGTAGCTGCAACAACTTCAGGACCGATGCCGTCCCCGGCGATGAGGGTCACGCGTTTTTTACCGTTCGAGTCGAGCTTGTATTTCATGGGGTTCTCCTGGGGCGTCTCATGTGTGTGACAGTCGGTGGTGATCACGTTCGACTGGGCTGAGGTGGCGTCCATTAAGAAACTACGTAATGTAGTCGCATCATTCCAATAGATTGAATGTATCGTATCGTTCGTTTATAATGAACGATCACCGTGTTCAACTTTCACCATCTCTGAACTTGCTCCGGTTTGGTGGACGGTTTGATT
>JAWXBF010000215.1:0-13090 GCA_034439895.1 Deltaproteobacteria bacterium | reverse complement strand
TTCGCACGTATGGACGATGAACACGAATACCGCGGGTGGGATCTGTGGCTTGAGAAAGGCCGTCCCGGCGCGCACATCATCCACAAGTGGCCGGGCGACGCGCTCAAGGTTGTGGCACGAAACGCCCTGCCTCGTTACAGTTGGAGCCACGTCGCGGTAACCTACGATGGTTCGTCGCAATTCGGCGGCCTCAAAATCTACATTGACGGCGAACTGCAAGAGGTCGAGCTACAAGCCGACACGCTTCGCAACACGATTCGAGCGACCGTCCCCTTCAAAATCGGACAGCGGTTCAAGACCTCTCCGGTACAGGACACACTCCTGCAGGACATTCGCATCTACCAGCGAACGCTCTCACCCGAAGAGGTCCGGGCCGTCGCCCATGGACCGAGGCTCGCCCATCTTGTGACCTTGCATCACACCCCCGACAAGCCCACGCCGGCAGCGGGAGCGGATGCGCGGGCGAAGGTGTTGACCGAACAGCGGGAGGAGCTCCGGCGTCGCTGGTTGATCCTGTTCGACAACGAATACCGAACGCTCGGCGACGAACTGGCATTGCTGGGAATTGCCGAGTCTGCCGTTCGGAATCGCGGTACGGTTGCCCACGTGATGTCGGAACGAGCGGCCCCGGCGGAAGCCTTTGTGCTGGCGCGCGGCGAATACGACAAGCGCAAGGATCGGGTGGTCCCCAACACGCCGGCAGCGTTAATTCCTATGGCCAGCAATTCTCCCAGAAACCGAATCGGTCTTGCGAACTGGCTATTCGATCCACAACATCCCCTCACCGCGCGCGTCGCCGTCAACCGCGCCTGGCAAGAGCTATTTGGGACGGGATTGGTGCGCACGGCCGGGGACTTCGGCACAAGCGGTGAGTTGCCCGCCAATCAGGAACTGCTCGACTGGCTCGCAGTGGAATTCCAGTCAGGGGGTTGGGATCTCAAGCAGCTGTATCGAACCCTCGTCACATCGGCAACCTACCGACAGGCCGCGGTGACAACGCCCGAAAAACTGGCGACCGATCCGGATAACCGCTTGTTGTCGCGCGGTCCCCGCTTTCGAATGGATGCCGAGATGGTGCGAGACTATGCCCTCGCCGCGAGCGGCCTGATGGTGGACAAGATCGGTGGTCCTTCGGTCAAGCCATACCAACCCGACGACGTCTGGGAAGCGGTCGCGATGCCTGAAAGCAATACCCGCAAGTACCAGCGCGATGCGGGTGACAACCTCTATCGACGCAGCATGTATACGTTCTGGAAGCGCGCGGCACCACCCGCCGCAATGGAGATCTTCAATGCACCGAGCCGTGAAACCTGCACGGTGCGACGTGAACGCACGAACACGCCATTGCAAGCGCTTGCAACCCTCAACGACGAGCAGATGTTGGAGGCGGCGCGTCGGATGGCGGAAAACGTCATGAAGTCGGGTGAAGCGCCCGCGAACTGGATTGCGGACATGGCGATGCTGGTGCTGACAAGACCGCTCAAGCCGCAAGAGTCCAGGATATTGATGGGCTCCTTCCAAAAACTTCAATCGCACTACGCTTCTCATCGGACGGACGCGCGAGCCGTCATCGATATTGGCGAATCGACGGCAGACACCACGTTGGACCGCGTGGCACTCGCGGCGCTCACGATGATCGGCAACCAACTTCTCAATCTGGACGAGGCGGTGAACAAATGAACTCACGAGGATTTTCAGTGACATCACGCCGTCAACTTCTCGGCGCTGGTTCTGCGGCGCTCGGCTCGACGCTTCTCGGCAATCCAATGTCGAGTGCGATGGCTGCGGCGCTACCAAAGGTAGCACGGGGACTGACGCCTGGCATGCACTTCCCGGGCAAGGTCAAGAACGTCATCTACCTTCACATGGTGGGCGGCCCCCCCCAGATGGATATGTATGACTACAAACCAGTGATGGAGAAGTGGTTCGACAAGGATTTGCCTGAATCGGTCCGCATGGGTCAACGGCTAACCACCATGACCTCTGGCCAGGCCCGATTTCCGATCGCACCTTCGATATACAAATTCAAGCAGCACGGTCAGTCGGGTATGCACGTCAGCGAACTGTTGCCCAATACGGCCAAGATGGTTGACGACTTGTGCTTTATCCGCTCGATGTACACGGAGGCCATCAACCACGAGCCCGCCATTTCGTTCATGCAAACTGGCAACCAGGTGACGGGACGTCCTTGCCTCGGCTCGTGGGTTTCGCATGCGCTCGGGTCGATGAACACCAGTCTTCCAACGTTCGTGGTGCTCATTGCAAAGCCCACCAACACGGAGCAGATTCAGGCGATCTCAGGTCGCCTGTGGTCATCGGGCTTTTTGCCGGGCGAACACGCCGGTGTGTCGTTTCGCAGCGGGGGCGATCCGATCTTGTTCATCAACAACCCGCCCGGGGTGGACCGCAAGGTGCGCCGCCGAACGCTTGACGACATCAAAGCCATGAATCGCATCACAGAATCTTCGTTTGGCGACCCGGAGACCCGAACCCGCATCGAGCAATACGAACTTGCGTACCGCATGCAATCCAGTGTGCCGGAACTGGTCGCCATCAACAAGGAACCCGATTCCACCTACAAGCTCTACGGAGAAGAAGCGAAGAAGCCTGGCACGTTTGCCAACTCGGTGTTGCTGGCCCGTCGCATGGTGGAACGGGGCGTTCGCTTCGTTCAGATCTACCTCAACAACTGGGACACCCATTCGAATGTTGCCGGGCGCCTGCCCACTCAATGTCGCGACATTGATCAGGCAAGCTACGGGTTGATCCAGGATCTAAAGCAACGCGGTCTCCTCGACTCGACTTTGGTTGTCTGGGGCGGCGAGTTCGGACGCACGATCTATTCGCAGGGCGGATTGAGCGCGACCAATTACGGCCGCGATCACCACCCGCGCTGCTTCACGATGTGGATGGCCGGCGGCGGCGTGAAGAGCGGAACGATCCACGGCGAAACGGACGAGTTCTCGTACAACATAGTCCGCGATCCAGTACACATCCGAGACTTCCACGCAACCGTACTACATCTCATGGGCATCGATCACGAGCGATTGACGTTCCGTTACCTCGGCCTTGACCAGCGACTGACGGGCGTGGAGGAGGCACATGTGGTGAAGGGGCTCGTCGGATAGACGGCACAGAAACTGTCGACGCCGCATTCTCGAGGAATGTCGTGGTGGTCCGGGTCTCTCGTTGCGTTGCGTCAATCGGAGAGCGCTCTATTTCGCAGGTTGAACTTGCACCGGTTCTAACGATAGGATTGGCCCTTCCCAGGATTTGGCGATGTCCTTGCTCAACGATTGGTTAAATCAGTCCGCTGCGGCGAATGGGAACGCGTGCGCCGTCGAACATCGGGATGCCTACTTGTCGTGGCGTGGCCTTCTGCACCGCGTGCAAAGACGGGCGCTCGAACTGTCGGGGATGGGAATCGGACCCGGCGACTGGGTCGGAATGCAGTTGGGCAATGTGCCGGATCTCGTCATCCTCACACTCGCGCTCGAAAAGCTGGGCGCAATTGCCGCCTTCATCGACCCCACCCTACCGCAATGGGAGTGTAGCCGGATCCATCACATCACGCCGCTGCGTGCCCTGATCACGCGTCCTCTTGGCGATCCATTTCCATCGCCACCCTCAAGTGAACGACGCGGTACCAACGCCCCATTCGCATTGCGAATCGGCGAGACGGCACGCACGACCGCTCACCCCCCAACCCCATTCGCCCGACCGCGCCTGTCTGGCACGCTTTTGACCTGCAACCTGTACCGATGCGAACCGGTTGTACCGGAACCTTGTGCGGGCGAATTGACCGTCGCACACTACACACTCGAAGCAGGAGGCGATCCGAAGGCGGTGTTGCGCGGCCCGGAACACTTGCGCGCCGTCGCAAAGACCTTGGTTGAAGGACTGAATCTGGAAGCCGGCCAATCCGCCATGATCACGGCCCCACTTTATCGGGGATTCGGTTTTGATCTCGCAATCGTTGCGGCGCTGTCTGGCCAGTTGACGATGCTCCTTGAAGAAAAGATGTCGGCCCGCACTCTGGAAAGCGCGGCAAAGATTCCCAATCTTGCTTTTGTCGCGGCGACGCCTTCGATGTTTCGCGATCTGTCCCACGCCCACGTTCCGACAACGTACTCGGGTCGCGCCCTGCGCCTCTTGTGTCCGCATGAGCCCGATTCGGAACGTGTGTTGCGGACGTTCTCGCGCACCTGGAAAACCCCCGTTCAAACCTTGTTGTACGACCCGGAATGTGGACCGGTCACCCTTGAGCGCAGCGGCCGGAAACCGGAGCAGGTCGGGCAACCTCTGCCGGATGTCGGGACTCAGATCCGATCGGTCGAAGGCTCCGTCTTGCCGCCGGGTGTGCGAGGTCAGCTCTGGGTGCGATCGGCTGCTGCCTCGACAGTGTCGGTGCCACGGCTTCCTTCGCCCCTGCGCGCGATCGGAAGTGCGGGCGTTCCGATTGGTCGTTCCGACAAGGCCGGATGGTTGCGAACCGGTGCGATCGGGCAGCTCGATGCCGAGGCACATCTGACTATGTTTGGTCGCGAAGACGATCTCGTCGACATTGACGGTCAACGCGTGGCACTCGGCGAAGTCGAAAGTTGCCTTGAAACGTTTTCGGACGTGCAAGAGGCAGAGGTCCACGTCACCTGGAATGAGCTCGCGGGTCCCATCGTGGTGGCTCGCGTCGTTTGCGGCAAGCGACCGAGCGCCGAAACGCTACTCAATCATTGCGCGCGGAACCTGGCCCCGCACAAAGTTCCACGCGAGATCGTGTTCTGCGAAAATCTGGACTGAGCCGCTTCAGTCTAGCTGTCGGTGCATCCGAATCCGTAGCAGCACCGCATCGCCTCGCTCGAGATTCTGTTCTTCATAATGCGTAAAGTAGTCGGGATGTCGCAACTCGAAGCGGTGCAAACCCGCTTTGATGAAACGCCCATCCACGCTCCATGCTGCGGCTCTGCCAAGAAAAACTTCGTCCACATAAAGCGCCGCATCCGGGACATCACAGTCGATCTTCAGAGCAGCGGCTCCGCCAAACCGAAGCGAAGCACAGCCGATGAAGCCCAAGGCAATCAAACAAACCACAAGATATCGTACTGCGAAATGCACGCACAGCCTCAGGGAACCACCGGAGTGGCCGCAGGGGTTTGACCAGGCAGAACGACCTGCAACCGCAAGCGATCCCCCATGGCTTCGAGTTTGTCGATCTGGACGGCCGTGCCCAGCTCATTTTGAAGGGCAGCCAACAGTTCTGACGGTGAAAGCGTCGTCACCAAACGGATCTCCGCGGAACCCACCACAATCCGTCGAGGTTCGCTGCGGGCGATGCTACCCATCCGCGCCAATCGCAGCACAACCCGTTCGAGTGCGGCGGGCTGATCGGTGACAACGTCCAAAAACACGACCCGACCCACCTCGACCTGATTCGATGAAGTCAGAATGGGTAAGAGTCGAGCAACCGCCGATGCGGAAGCCTGTTCCAGGCAGGCCGTCCGTGCACCTTCGGCGTCGGCCGCAAAGCCTCGATCACCCGACTGTTCACGTGCGACGTTTCGCTCGTCGCGATTGGCGACAAGAGACACGTCACAGGTGACCGCAATCTGATCAGCGCCCCGAATCCTGTCCTGGCCAAGTACCCGGCTTGACACGGTGATGATTGTTGCATCGCGGGCGCGCGCCTCGGTTTTGCGCAACATCGAAGCATCCTGTCCCCCCGATTGTGTCCCCCCGATGATGATACCCGCCCGTGCCAGTGCGGCCGCAACCAACGGCATCGCAAACGCGCTGTCTGACAGTAGCCACAGTCCCGAAACCGCAGCCGTTGCGGCTGCAGATGGTCGAACGCTGACAATCTTCTGCCGCAACAAACCCGTGTGAATCACCGCATCGATCACGATTCGAAATCGTCCGGCGGATTCTGCTTCTGACAAAACGCGATAGGAACGCACCAGTGCGCGTGCATCGGCCCTCAGCGAGGCTCGAAACGCACTCAACTCTACGGGCAACGCGTTGAGGTCCAGTCCCATCTCGACTGCGAGCGCCGTGAACGCAAGATCTACGGACTGAAACAGGGCTTCATCCAGTGCCCGTTTGCGGGCCGAGGTGACATTGCCAGCCACCACCGTTGCTTCGGCGGCAATGCCTTCGAGTGCGCTCTGTGCCGGTACTGCAACAGGCGGCGCGACCGGCGCAACCTGGGCAAACACAACGGCCAGCGCCAGAGCAGAACCGATCATTCCCACTCGATCGTTCCGGGTGGCTTCGACGTGATGTCGTAAACCACACGGTTGATGCCACGAACTTCGTTGACGATCCGTGACGATATTTTGGCCATCAGCTCGTACGGCAAGGGAACCCAGTCCGCCGTCATACCATCCTTGGAGTGGACAGCACGAAGTGCAAGAACGCTGGCGTAAGTTCGTTCATCGCCCATGACACCCACGGTTTCAACGGGAAGCAAAACGCCGAACGACTGCCAGATGGATTCGTAAAGCCCTGCCGAACGAATTTCCTCATCGATGATGGCATCGGCGTCGCGCAGGATGTCACAACGTTTTTGCGTGACCTCGCCGAGCACGCGCACCGCAAGTCCCGGACCGGGAAAAGGCTGACGCCACAATACATAGTGCGGAAGACCAACTTCCGCACCCAGAACCCGAACTTCGTCCTTGAAAAGTTCTCGAAGCGGCTCGACCAGTTTCAGGTCCATTTTTTCCGGAAGCCCACCCACATTGTGATGCGATTTGATCGTCGCCGAAGGACCTTTGTGTGATACGGATTCAATCACATCGGGATAAAGCGTGCCCTGCACCAGGTGCTTCGCATTGCCAAGCTTGCGCGCTTCCTCCTCGAATACGGCGATGAATTCGTAGCCGATGATCTTGCGCTTTTTTTCGGGATCCGTAACCCCGGAAAGCTTCGACAGAAATCGTTCTCTGGCATCAATCGTTCGCAAGTCCATGTGGAATGCATCGCGGAACAACGCCTCGACCTGCTCGCGTTCGCCTTTTCGCAACAGGCCGTTGTCGACGAAGATACAGGTCAGGCGATCGCCGATGGCCTTGTGAACCAGCGCCGCCGCCACCGAAGAATCGACCCCACCGGAAAGGCCACACACTGCCCTGCCCTCTCCCACCTGACGCTGGATCGTCTCCACGGCCCCATCCACAAAACCCGCCATCGTCCAGGTTGGAATACAGCCGCAGATGCGGAACAAGAAATTGGCGAGCAGTTCGTTGCCGCGGGGAGTGTGCGCGACTTCGGGGTGAAATTGCACGCCCCAGAAACGTCGCTTCGGATCGTGCACGGCCGCCGCGGGACAGCTTGGATTTTCGCCGACCACCGAAAACCCGCCAGGCAAGGTCTCGACTCGGTCACCGTGGCTCATCCAAACCGAGAGTTCTTCGCCGACCTTGAAGCCGTGAAACAGTTCAGACTCGGCCACCAGTTTGACGCTGGCACGACCGTATTCACGGTGGGTTGCCGGTGCCACCTTGCCGCCGAGTTCAAGCGAGGTGACCTGCACGCCATAACAAATGCCGAGCAGGGGAACACCGAGGGTGAATACCTCCGGATCAAGGCGGGGTGCGTCCTTGTCATAAACCGAATTTGGGCCGCCCGAAAAAACGATACCCGCCGGATTCATGGCGCGGATTGCTGCCACGGAAATATTGAAGGGATGAATCTCGGAATAAACCTTCTGCTCGCGGATTCGACGCGCGATGAGCTGGGTGTACTGCGACCCGAAATCGAGAATGAGTATCTTTTGTTCGATCATGAATCCACGTGATAGTTGGGGGCTTCTTTGGTGATGATCACGTCGTGTACGTGGGACTCACGCAAACCGGCCGCGGTAATCTTGGTGAACTGCGCTCTCGTCCGCATGTCGTTAATCGTACGACAACCGCAGTACCCCATGCTGGAGCGCAAGCCACCGATCAACTGGTAAAGCGATTGTGAAAGGCTTCCTCGATGGGGAACGCGGCCCTCTATTCCCTCGGGTACCAACTTCGACATATTGTGCACGTCGCCCTGGAAATACCGATCTTTGCTGCCGGCATTCATGGCCGATATCGATCCCATCCCGCGATATACCTTGTAGCTGCGTCCCTGCAACAGGATGAGCTCGCCGGGCGCCTCGTCGGTTCCGGCGAAAAGACTTCCGATCATGACCACGTTGGCACCGGCTCCGATGGCCTTGGCTACATCGCCAGAGAATTTGATGCCTCCATCGGCAATCACCATCGTGTCTGTGCCCATGAGGGCCCGTGCGCAATCCGCGATGGCCGTCACCTGTGCAACACCAACGCCCGCAACAATCCGCGTGGTACAAATTGAGCCAGGACCAATCCCGACCTTGACCGCGTGGGCCCCTGCCTTGGCAAGCGCCAGTGCGCCTTCGGCTGTGGCCACATTGCCCGCAATGATCTGCACATTGGGAAAGGTTTTGCGAATGTCTGCAACCGCTTCGGCGACGCCACGCGAGTGACCGTGTGCCGTGTCGACGCAAATCACGTCACAACCGGCTTTCAGCAAGGCGTCCACGCGTTCAGTGCGATCCGCGCCAGTACCCACCGCTGCGCCCACCCGCAACCGACCCAAATCATCCTTGACCGCCGTGGGATGTTGGTGGGCCTTCTCGATGTCCTTGATGGTGATGAGGCCACGCAGTTTCCCGTCGCGCCCGACCACCAACAACTTCTCGATGCGATTCTTGTGCAGAAGGCCCTTGGCCACGTCGACACCGGTTCCCTCGGCACAGGTGATGAGCTTGGTCGTCATCATGTTGCGCACGGGCTGATCCAGGTTGCGTTCGAATCGCACGTCGCGGTTGGTAAGAATGCCCACAGGCCGACCGTCCGCGTCGATCACCGGCAAACCCGAAATCGTATGACGATGCATCGTCGCGAGGGCGTCGGACAGTCGCATATCAGGGCCGATGGTGACGGGGTCGACGATGACACCGGACTCGGCCTTTTTAACCTTCGTCACTTCAAGCGCCTGATCGGCAATCGAAAGATTCTTGTGAATGATGCCAAGGCCACCTTCACGGGCAAGGCAAATGGCGGTCGCCGACTCGGTCACCGTATCCATCGCGGAGGAAACGATCGGGACATTGAGCTGGATATCGGGGGTCAGGTGCGTCCGCACGTCCACGTCGCGGGGCAACACGTCGCTCTCGGCTGGAACGAGCAATACGTCATCGAAAGTGAAGGCTTCGCGCAGCGGTCCATCGGGCAGCATCGGCGGATGCTACGCACCTCGGGCCCCTTGTTCAAGGCTACTTTTTTGCACAGGTGACAAGGAGCGCGGATGCTCCCGCCTTTGCCCGCTCTGTCAGTCCTGGCATGGCCAAAAATTGCGCCATTTCTTTCTTTGCCGCAGCGCATTCGCCGCGTGCAATCTGCAACTTTGCGAGCATGTAGCGGGGCATCGGGCGGGTGACGTCAAGTGCAATGGCCGCCCGGCAAGCCGAAACCGCCGCAGCGCCCGCAGGATCGACCGCCGCCTCGGCCCGACATCGATCCTCTGCGATGGCAGGGTCCCGAGGATCAAGCGTGCTCGCCTTCCGCAACGCCGCGAGTGCCTCACCCGGCAATTTCCGCCGCAGGGCGACCCGGCCAAGTGCCTGCCAACCACCCGCGTCGTTGGGAAAAGCGTCAACCACCTTGCGCAAACTCGCGTTGGCGCCCGCGAAATCGCCCTTGTCCGATAACAACAACCCCAGGTTGAGCTGCGCAATTCGGTTTTTGGGATCGAGCGACAAGGCCGCGCGGGCCTCGACGATTGAGCCGTCCAGATCCCCCGATCGCCGCAAAGCCGCCCCCAGGTTCAGACGCGTGTTCACGTCCCGCGGCTCGAATCGAACCGCCGAGCGATAGGCCGCGACCGCATCGGCATCCTTGTTCTGTCTATCGAGGAGAACGCCCAGGTTAAAAAACGCTGCGGCATATTTCGGATTCGCCGAAATCGCGGTGCGATAGCTTTTCTCCGCATCCGCGAGCTTGCCCCGCGCGACGAGCAGCGAACCGAGGTTCATGTGTGCCTGCGCAAAACGTGCATCGATTGCGATCGCTTCACGGTAGGCTTTTTCAGCCTCGGCGACTTTCTTTTTCGCCTCGAGCGCGATCGCCAGGAAGTACCACGCCTGCGCACTTTTGGCATCGCCAGCGACGGCTTCGCGGAAGGCCTTCAAGGCTTCGTCGAATTTACCTGCTGCAAAAGCGGTTCGTCCGCGTTCCAGAATCGGCGCAATGTCAGCGGCGAAAACCATCGGTGCCAACGACAGGGCAGCGACCAACAAAAACACCGTGGTACGTATCCTGAATCCGAACATCGCGCCCATTATCACCCGTTTGGACGAAACGACAACGCCCAGTGTTCAACCGGGCGACGAAGAAAACGCAGCGGCGACCTGTCGGCCCGCCACGCCTGGGTCGGACGCATTCTGCACCGCGGAAATAACCGCGGCTGCGTGGGCACCGGTTTGCGCCACCGAGGCAACGTTGCCGAGGTCAATGCCGCCAATGGCGACAACCGGGATGCCAACCAAACGCACCACCTCCCCAAGCGCCGCCAGACCCACCACGGGATCGGGATTGAGCTTCGTTCCCGTCGAAAATACCGGCCCAAACCCGATCAAATCGGCACCGTCGCGTTCGGCCGCCACGGCTTGCGACCGTGAATGCGTCGAAATCCCGATTCGGATTCGTTCTGTTCCCACCGGCAAATTCGCGCGCTCCAAAAACCGTCGTGCTTCGACTACGGACAAATCGTCCTGTCCGAGATGCACAAAGGAGGCACCGATGGCGAGCGCGACATCCAGGCGATCATTAATACATAGCGGGATCCCGGCCTCACGACACAGCGGCGCCAACCGTTCGCCAAGTTCAAACAAGAGCGATGCCGGGGCGTCCTTGGCCCTGATCTGAAAACAACACGGGTTGGCCTCAAGCAGCTGACGGGCTTGCATCTCGGCAAGTGGCCACGGATCGCGAACCCCGATCGGCAAATAGGGCCAAAACCCATCCGCCGGTGCGCTGACATTCAAGATGGCGTAGTACCCGCCTCGCAAAAAGGATTCCACGTCAACCGCCTGGTGGAACCGTTATTCCGCGGCTTCAGGTGCGGCGGCTTCGGGTTTCTTGGGGGCGCGTGCGGCTTCAAGCTCGGGCCACAACTTCAGGAGAAACGATTCGGCAAGCTGCCGCGCCTTTTGTTCTCCCCCAGCACCCTTCATCTTGAGATCGCAGGTCAGTTTCTCGAACCCCATCAATCCACGTACCGTGATGTAGGAAGCAATTGGCTTACGCGCTTTCTTGTCGTCACCTTGCATCGTGTTCGGCTTGAAACATTCGATGCGCTGAATCACCGCGAAGGGCTCACCCTCGAAGAGACGAAATTCGATATTGGCGTCGTGATGCGCTTCTTCACACTCAGGCGCTTCAAGGAAAATCTGGAACCCATCCTTCTCGCGAACGACGAGGCGGAATTCGGACATTTCGCTGACGGTGGTCACGACTTCGTAGTCCGCCAGCGCCTTGCATCGTCGCGACCCCTCGCCCGCTACGGGACAGGTCTTCACATCAATCGTCTGCGCCGACATCCTGGGGGCCTTGGCCTGCGCGAAACTTGGCACAAGCAAAGTGCCGAGCGCACCGGCACGCATGCACAAAGAAACCCACGATCGATAAGCCAGTTTCATCTCTTTAATCCCCTTAAAGTACATTCTGAAATTATGGCACAGACGCGGGGTTTAACCGAAGAAACCGTGTCACCGCAACCAGATGGGCTAAACGCCGCGCACATCGGCCGGGCTCGACCGCCGGAACCGCAAGGCCGAGCGCCTCGGTACACCGCTCTATCGTGCCCGGGCGCCGTTTCAGGTGACGGCTCGCAGCGATGCGCACGTCCGATCGCATTTCCGGCAAAGGTACGTTGGCCGCACGGGCAAGCTCCGCGAAATAGTGCCCCCACACAACCAGGTGATCGTCAGGCCGCAGAAATGCCCTCCACGCGGCAAGAAACGCCGAAAACGACATGCCTTCGCGCAAGGCCTCCCTTTCCAGCTCAACATGCACATCCACCCGGTCGGCAAGCGGGTTATCAAGGCAAAGCGTCGCGGCGAAGCGCTCTCCCGTCGAGGGCCGCTCGGCGTGCCATTGCAAAAGCTCTGCCGGAACATAGTTGGGATGGCCGATCGGCCAGGCGTTTGCTTCGCCTTGAACACACAACAGGTTTTCGTAGTACGTTTTCAATATCAACGGATCGTCCGGACCGGTGGGCCGAACCCGCGCCTGACTTCGCCGCGGACGCTTGTGCCGCGCGGCATGAACATCCTTACTGAAATGAACCTGCGTTCGCACCATTGCAAGGAAAGGTTCAAGCAAGGTCGCAAAGCGCTCTGGATCGCCCTCCAATACACCCAGTACATGCGCCAATGCTTCGATCGTGGAAACGCAATGGGCTTCGGGCTGTGTTCGGATCTGGTAGGCGCTTGGTTGATTCGGTGCAAAAGCCAGGCGAGGCAATCGCAGCAACGACGGATTGCTCTTGATGAGCTTGCGCGCTTGCGCCCAGGTGCCGTCAACGACGATGAGCGTGATGGGCCGATCGAGCGGCAAGGCCGCCACATCCGTCGAGGCAGGGCCTGGAAACAACAGGTAGGGAGGCTCCGTTGCCGACAGCAGGGACTGCACAAACGGGTCATCCGAGAAATCGATCCCCGGCCGAATCACGGACTGAGCAAGACTAAGTCCCACCATCCGTGCGGTTCCCACCGGCATTCGCGTCTCGCGCGGGTGCTGTAGCACAACCACCCTCGTCTGCGTTTCGAGGCGCCGAATGTGCGCGCAGTAACACACCGACCGGGGCCGGCGGCATTGCGCACACATGTCACGCCCCGCTTCGCTCACAACTATGTTCGCGGTACTGCCAGCGCGGAAAGCAGCGCGGATTCAATGCTGGCAAGGCGTGCCGGATCGGTCACCTGACCGTGGTGGTCTCGATCGCGTACGTAGAACACGTCGGCCACACGATCGGCTTCAACGCCGACCTTCGCGCGCCGAATGTCGAGACCACATTCGTA